>JABMRH010000251.1 GCA_013202725.1 Desulfobacteraceae bacterium | reverse complement strand
TCTAACAGAGTATACCGACTCTTATGTAGGCGGCCATAATAGACTATTTCAATTTTTGCGGTTTCAACTCCTGTCTTTTTATCAATAATTTTTCCAACAATAATCTCAAATGGATAATCAATGTTTCCAGGGGTTGATGGGATCAAGTCTTGAATATTGACATTATGGCCCACCGGCGAGCTGGAGGAAATAATTCCATTAAGGGCTTTGAGCGAGGAACTACTTTGAATCGAAACAAACCCACCGTAACCAGAAAGCCTCCACCAGTGTTTAAAGACCTCTTTGCGTCCCGGACATCTATTTTCTAAACCTGCACACTCAAGAGCACAATTGAAACATTCAATAGGGTCTTTTGCTATCGGGCCTAACCCCTCAACAGTCTCATACCTGCGAAGCATAATTCCTTCTTTGGGTTTTATGCCGCGAATAGCTTGGCCGTCGGGAAGAATAAAGTACTTAACGGACTCATCGATATCCTCATTCAAAAGTTTATCAGCCGCATCTATACGACCTGAAGGGTAAAATAAACCTTTTTCTCCCAACTGCCAAAATCTTCCGCAGTTCTCTATAGAACCGTTCCTAAACTTTATTGGATAGTCCATCTTCTTTGACTTAAGGATTTCCACTATATCTTGGCATAAATTGGTAGGATCGTTAATGCGTCTAAATAAAAATACTTTATATTTACTGGGAAGCCGATTCTTTTGCGCCAATTCAAGAATATGCGCTATATTCTCAGCATATTTTTCAATCCCCAATCTGCGCATCCAGGCACTCGGGGCAATGCTTAAACACAAACTTGTCGCGCTACCTTTTTCTAATGCTTTTAAGAAGGAACGCTCGGCGACAGAGCCGCGCTCAAATCCAGAGGTATAAACCTCGCCTACAGGAGACAGCTCCAAGATATTACTACTGTCTTTATCATAAACAAAATCATAATAGTCTCTGAAATAATCTCCCCTGAAAAGCTGAACAAAGTTAAAGCGGACACTGCTTTTCCTAAGAATAAACTCTAACTGCTCAAGCCATATCCAGGGAAAAGGACTTACCCGAATAGTGGTTGCGCCGTCACAATGGTCGCACTGGGTAGAACATCCCCAGGTAGCTATGGCAGGGGCTTTTTGGTCTCTGAATAAAAGTTTGTAGTCTTCTTTTCTTTTTCCCTCAAATAAAGGAATAAACCAATCAGAGGGAGGCTTTATAAGTGCGTTAAGATTTGCGATTTGGGTTTCGATATCGGCTTTATTATGTTGCTTTTCTATTAATTTTGTTTGTCTTTTCCCCATTTTTGACAGTGGCACTTGATAATGGTCGATCATATCTATTCTTGCCTTAATCGCCGCTTTAATAAAAGATAAATAATCAACAAATTCCTGGGGATTCTCATCATGCGATAAAGGCTCATTAATAGCGGCATTTGTAGCAGCGGCTTCCTTTATAAATTCCTGATACTCGAATATCTGTTTACTCCAATCTAAATATAAAGCAGAATAGTTACCTCTCTTGCACTCTTTAATTTTCCATCTTGCCATCTCTTCCAATGGCAAAGATTGTCGTATGGAACGTTTCCCGCCGTCTTGTTCAACTACACTTGATGAGGATGAAGAATTCTTATTTTTTTTGCGAGCGGGCCTATGCCTAAGGACCATGGATTCGTAAGTCCTATGCGGCTTTTGCTTCAAGGGCACAGAACCAACATCACTGACACCGGATAACAAACTTTTGCCTGCTGGTTCTGTCTCTCGGGCAGGAAAATCCCTGTACCCAAGTAATACTAATATCTCACTCATATCATCGGGATGCAGATACATCATGCCGCTCGGAATACCTTTTGGAAAACTTACCTCTATCTTAGTTCCGTCTTGTCTTTTGACGTTATCAGCAAAAAAACTGTCCAGCACATTAATAACTTCCGCGCGCGGAGTAATGGGCCTGCCGTCAAGAGAAGTAAAATCAAAACGAAAACAATGAGAATGTGTTATAATTATGCCTCCCCCAGGAATTTCTTGCAGCAAAGGACGCATCGCGCGATAGACAACTTCCTTATAGAATTGCGAGATGTTTTCAATTTCGTCTAAAACGCCGAAAGCGCTTAACTCTTCTCCTTTTCCATCAAGAAGTTTCAAATAGATTTTTGTGCCCTCATTTTCCTTTATCTCCCTGGCAATATCGCAAAGAAGCTCAAATGGCCTTGCATGAAGGCGCCACTCAGCCTGAAAAATAATCGAGTTATAAACCGGACTGCTGGTTATTTCTGGGCCGATGTCTCTTGAAATAAAGTTATCATTTAAAGAATACAACAATCCTGCTCCTGACTGCCAAAATGCGTCAAAACCATCAAAGCGCAAATCACAAAAAATGCCGGGCTTTTTTAGCTGATTTAGCAGTTCTGGCGTTAAAT
>JABMRH010000250.1 GCA_013202725.1 Desulfobacteraceae bacterium | reverse complement strand
CCCTTTGAGGCTGTGAGCCAAATGCACAAGTGATTCCCAATCTTTCTTATCAAATAGATCCTTTATGTTGCTGGGAACATCCTTATTGTTCTTGAAAAATCCAATCAGTATACGTTTAAAAACATCAGCGCCGATATCCAGCGCTTTCAGGGCATCCTGTATGTTTATCCCCGGCAGTTTAGCCGGAAGATCCCCTGTTGCAATAACCTGGGTATCCATAGCTTCTTCCTGAACAACTGTTTCCGCCTCTTTGTCTTCCGGCAGCTCTTTTTGTAACTTTATTGTTCTCCATATTGCCTGGAATAATCTGTCCTGATTTATCGGTTTGGCAATGTAGGCATCCATTCCAGCTTTCAGGCACCTTTCCTCATCACCCTTCATGGCATGGGCGGTCATGGCAATTATCGGAAGCGATTTAAATGCAGGATCCTTGCGGATAATGCCGGTTGCTTCATATCCATCCATTTCAGGCATCTGGATGTCCATGAGTACGGCATCAAACCGGCCTTTTCTTACCGCCTTGACCGCCTCCTCCCCATTATTGACGATTTCGACAATGATTCCCGCCCCCTCCAGTATTGCCTTTGCGATTTCCTGATTAGTAAGGTTGTCTTCCGCCACAAGAATCTTAACCCCTTTCAGGTGTTTCTTGCATATTGATGCCCTTGTTGTTATTTCTTTGTCGGGTCTTGCTTCCCTCGATTCCTTTCCAAATGCATCCATTATAGCATTAAAAAGGGTTGATTGGAACATGGGTTTGGTCAGAAAAGCGTTGATTCCTGCCTTTTTAGCCTCCAGCTTTTCGGCTTCTCTTCCAAATGCAGTCATCATGATTATCGGAATAGTAAGCTTCAAATCCTCCCTGATTATTCTTGAAGCCTCAATCCCATCCATCTCCGGCATGCGCCAATCAATAACCACCAGCTCAAACGGTTCTTCCATGGTCTGGTTTTCTTGAAGCATATTGAGCGCCTCTTTGCCTGATGAGACCGATTCCGGCCTGAAACCAAAAGACTCTAAAATCTTTTGCATGATGTCTCTGCTGTCCGGGCAGTCGTCCACAACCAATACTTTTAATTTCTGGATATCAGGCGGCGGCATTAATCTGCGTCTGCGCCCTTTATCCCTGAGTTTGAAAACAACTGTAAAATGGAAAGTGCTTCCCTTGCCCAACTCACTTTCAACCCAGATGTCGCCATGCATCAACTCCACAAGCTGTTTGCAGATGCTAAGTCCCAATCCTGTGCCGGCATATTTTCGCGTAGTGGACACATCAGCCTGACTGAAAGGTTTAAAAAGTTTGTAGAGATGTTCAGGCGCTATCCCAACACCTGTATCTTTTACAAAAAATGCAAGTGTTACCTGGTCTGAGGTTTTCTCCAAAGCCTTTACTCCCACAAGGATAATGCCGCCTTTTTTGGTGAACTTGATTGCGTTGTCTACCAGATTTTTGATAATTTGCTGGAGACGCAGCGAATCACCGGTAAGCGCATTCGGCGTTTCCAGATCAATGTCAACAAGAAATTCTATATTTTTCTCAGAGGCCTTTTTGACGAACATGTCGGTTACTCTATCCAGCACCACATCAAGCATAAAAGGCCGTGATTCCAGTTCAATCCTGCCGGCTTCAACCTTTGAAAAATCAAGAATATCATTAATCAGTTCCAGTAAAGAATAGGCTGAAGATTGTATGATCTCCAGATAGTGCTTTACCTTTGGAGACAAATGTTCGCTCAGCGCCAGGTCGGCAGCGGAGATTACTCCGTTCATCGGAGTCCTGATCTCATGGCTCATGTTGGCCAGAAACACACTCTTGGCTTCAGTGGCCGATTGTGCCGCTTTTGTAGCTTTAACCAGGTCTATCTCTGCCCGCTCACGAATGGAAGCCTCTTCCTCCAGTCTGATACGGGATGCTGAAAGCCCCCGGTTTAGACGCAGGATTTCAATGATAAAGCCCGACATAACGACAAATATAATCGCTGCGAATAAAAACCAGTACCAGTAGTTTTTAACAACATCTGCCAGGGTTATTTCGCCTAGATGCTTGTAAGGGCCGACTTTAAGGTCAATTAAACACTCATGCACCGATTGGTAGTTTTTAGGTATTGTCCATCCCGCGCACATTGCCGCTATGGCAGCAGGTGAGTCTGAGGGCATTTCGATCAGGGCTATTGCGACCTTTTCCGCCAGTTCATCCGGCGTATGTTTGAGCTCTGCAAAAGGCCATGTCGGGTAGGAACGGGTTGAGCGAGAAAATGACGGGCACCCCTCAATCTTCTCGCCATATTCATAAGGCACATAAAAATCTTGAATATCGATCTTTCCTTCAGCGTGCATTCTTATGAATGTATCGGCCCTTACTGTTCCGGCATCGACCTTGCCGTCTCTTACCGCATATATGACTGCGTCGTGTGTTTCTCCGAATCTAAGCTCTTTGAAGTGGCGGTGTGGATCAATCCCTTTCTCTTTCAATTCACGCCATGCCATCCTCCAGCCCCCAAAGGAGGTTTCATCGACGGCCATAAAGGTTTTGCCTTTGAGATCATTGAGCTGTCGTATGTCACTCCGATCCGCCTTGCAGAAAATTACCCCCTCATACATGGTGCAAGCTTTT
>JABMRH010000249.1 GCA_013202725.1 Desulfobacteraceae bacterium | reverse complement strand
CAATGCTTGACAATATTATCCATACTGCAGCATACCTGTATCCCTGCTCGGTTCGTCGAAAGTAATAATAGGCAAATCCTGTAAATCCCAGCAAAAAAATCAGCCAGAAAAATGGGATTACCAATAGCACAAACTCTACCAGGCTGTGGCTCAGATGCTTATACAAATCCCATTCAGCATATCTTAATTGAAATATGGCAATAGCGCTGGCAATACTTCCAAGCAGAATCGACAGGCCAAATACCGTCCATATCACAGAACGCTTGAGCAGGAAGTACTGTTTAGGATAAGGACGCACTTTATCTTTCTTAATTTTTTGTAGAATATCTTTGCTTATATCAGCCATAATTTTATATTACAGGCATGGTGAAGTGTTGTTTATTTAACGATCCCTGTATTAAGTTGATGACGCCCGGCTATTTTCTTGAAACTTGCTTTTGCTCTATTGATTTGTGTTGCCACGGTTCCCGGCGGCTTACGCAAAATATCGCTTATCTCATTATAGGTTTTATCTTCAAGATATCGAAGAACAAGTATCTCACGATATTTATCCGGAAGCTCCGCAAGCGCCTTCCTCACCTTTTCAGCATTTTCAAGGTTTTCGTATGTTCCGTTAATTTCAATCGTGTTATTAATAGAGTCAATCAGATTTTCTTCATCTTCAATATTTAAAGGTGTTATTGCTAAGCGGAGTTTGGTTTTACGGTATTGATTAATAATCTCATTATGAGCTATTCGATAAATCCAGCTTGAAAATTTCAACTTTTGATTAAAGCCGTTAAGGTTTCGATATACCTTTATAAATACTTCTTGAATTATGTCTTCCGCTTCCTCCTGGCTGGCTGTTGTGAGCCGTTTAATATAACGTAATATCTTTATTTCATATCTTTTCATCAGGTAATAAAAACAACCCTGATCCTTGAGTGAAAGTTGAACAAGCTGCTCGTCAGGCATATTTTCATAATCATTCATCTAAGATAAATAAATCCTTGGGACACGATCCGATATCGTAGATATAATCTCGTAATTGATTGTATTGATGCTTGAAGCTATTTCATCGACTGTTATAGAGGCATCGCCCTGTTTGCCGAAAATTACCACCTCATCTTCAAGCAAAACCTCCGGGATATCCCCAACATCCAGCATTGTCATATCCATGCATACACGGCCAATAATCGACGCTTTGCGACCGCAGACCAGCATATGGCCACGGGAAGACAGCAGGCGGTTAAATCCGTCCGCATAGCCGATGGGCACAGTGGCAATGGTTGTGGCTTTTTCGGTCTCATAGGTAATTCCATAACTGACCTTAAATCCGGCCGGCACCTTTTTTAAATGAATTATCCTTGCTTTAAGCTCCATGGCCGGCTTCAGATCAATCCGGCTTTTATCAACGCCGTCAGATGTGTATAAACCATAAATCGATATGCCTGTGCGCACCATATCAAGATGTGTTTCCGGCATGTTTATTGTTGCCGCACTGTTTGCGGCGTGCCTGACTGGAAATTCCAGACCTTTGCGTTTAAGCTGATCAATAAAATCCATAAATATTTCAAGCTGATTTTCAGCATAAGACCTGTCCGGGCTGTCGGCAATGGCAAAGTGGGTATATATGCCGTCAATTTCAAGGTTCCTGAGACGAGCAATCGCTTCTACTTCATGCACAGCATTATCAACATCCAGGCTTGATTGCGAAGCGCGGAAACAATCAGGCAGCAGGCCGAGTCTTCCCATTCCGGTGTCCACTTTAAGATGCACCCTGATCCTTTTACCAAATGAGTTAGCCGCAGCAGACAGGGCTTTTGCTGTTTTGTATGAATAGACGGTTTGTATCAGATCAAACTCAACAAGCTCTTTAGCCAGATCAGGAGGAGTATAGCTGAAAACCAGAATCGGCGCATCAAAACCCGCCTTTCTGAGCTTAATGCCTTCGCTTGCTCTTGCCACACCCAGAGCCTGGGCGCCGCTCTCCAATGCCGTGCCCGCCACTTCGATAAGGCCATGTCCGTATGCATTGGCCTTTACAACAGCCATAAGGCGAGAATTCAGGTTTGTTATTCGCCTTAATTCGTGAACATTATGTGCTATGGCTTTAAGATCAACTTCCGCCCATACAACAGGATAATTCAAAAGCCGGCCTCCATGAAAATATTTTTTTAATACTTAACATTAACGAGAAACAACCCATGCGGAGGAGCGGTTGCCCCCGCACGGTTTCGATCTCTTGAAAGCAGTATTGTTTTAAAATCCTCCGGAGTGATTTTACCAAGCCCCACCTCCACCAGAGTCCCGACAATATTACGCACCATATATCGCAGGAACCCGTTGGCCTCTATTTGAAAAGACAGATTATTTTGATCAGGTTCAATAAGGGTCGCATTTATTACGGTTCTTATCGTGTTTGATCTTGGACTGCCGGAGCCTTCAAGTGCCTTGAAGTCATGGGTTCCCAATATGTGGCTAATTGCCAAGTGCATGGCTTCCAAATTGAGTGTTTTGCGTATATGCCATACATAGCGCCGGCTGATGGCGGAATTAAGCCTTTGATTTAATATTTTGTAATAATATGTTTTACTTTTTGCGTCATACCTTGCATGGAATTTATCATCAACCAGGCAGCATTCCTTTATTACAATATCATCCGGCACAAGACTGTTTAACCCTTTTTGAAAGGTTTCAGGGCCAAGCTCTGTGTTGCAGTGAAAATTTGCCGTCTGGCCCAAAGCATGCACTCCGGCATCGGTCCTGCCGGAACCTGTCAGAGAGACCTTTTTGCCGGTCATGATATTAATCGCATTTTCAATTACTTCCTGAATTGTGCGTCCGTTCTTTTGACTTTGCCAGCCTTGATATTCAGTTCCATCATATTCAATTGTTAATTTAAAGTTGTTAAGCATTTATCACAAATTGACCTGCAACCCCTTTTTCTGCAGATATTCCTTGACCTCTCTGATGCTAAAGAGGCGATAATGAAAGACGGAAGCCGCTAATAAAATTTGTGCGCCACCCTGAACAACCCCTTCATAAAAATGCTCCAGCTTTCCCGCGCCGCCCGAAGCGATCACCGGCAGGTCTACAACATCTGAAATGGCCTTTGTAAATTCCAAATCGTATCCAGCTTGAGTTCCGTCACCATCCATACTGGTTGGCAGAATAACGCCGGCGCCAAGTTCCTGACACTGTTTGGCCCATACCAAAGCATCTTTGCCTGTTGGTTTGGTCCCTCCAGAGACAACCAGTTCGAATCCAGATGGCATCTCCTTATTCCTTCCGGCATCGATAGCTACAGTCAGCTTCTCTGAACCAAAGGCTTTTGCCGCCTGCCTGATCAGGTCAGGGTTTTGGACAGCAGCGCTATTAATAGAAATTTTATCAGCGCCGGCATCGAGAACCATTTCAATATCTTCCAGGGAGGCAATGCCGCCGCCCATCGTCAATGGGATAGTAATTACCGATGAAACACTTTTAACCCATTCCAGTCTACTCTTTCGATTTTCTAATGTTGCGGCTATATCCAGGATTGCCAGTTCATCAGCCCCTTCTTTTTCATAAAATGCCGCATTTTCTACGGGATCACCAGCATCTTTCAAATCCACAAAGTGTATGCCCTTGACTATACGTCCGTCTTTCATGTCAAGACATGGCATGATTTTTACTGTATTCATAATATTTCCTTTCTTTTAGGGCACAAAGGCACAGAGGCACAGAGTTGTCTTGCCTATTTGCTACTTAGTGCCTGAACGAAAACCCCACTTTTTGTCATT
>JABMRH010000248.1 GCA_013202725.1 Desulfobacteraceae bacterium | reverse complement strand
GGCTACGGTACCTATTGGATAGGGCCCGGGGGTATTTGAATAAAGTAATAATGTAGGGAACTTTCAATTTTTTATTTCGAGGCTTAAAATTTGAGCCCGACGCAGTAATTGGGCAAAATGGAGTGTTTCGCAAAGGTCTCGTTACAATACTTTTAACATAAGCGGAATAGCAACAAAGGTGCCTATTGCGCTGCCTAAATTTGTCAATACCACGACCAGAAGAATCTTGGTTACCTTGTTTTGCCGGAAACCCCTTATGGAAAGAATGTCTTCTGACAGGTTTTCAAAATCTTTGACCTTTGGTTTTCTTGAAAAAGCCTCAACCAGTCCTGAAACCCATCCCGCGGCTATCATTGGATTTAAGGATGTTAAAGGAGCTGCCAGGATCGAAGATAGAATCGTCAATGGATGGGCAAAAGCGATTATTGCTCCAAGCCCTGCCAGCAGCCCGTTTGCCGCTATCCACCAGATTATCATCTGAGTGCCTGCCGTAGAACCACCGTAGAAAAAGCCGAGAATAAAAAGAGACAATATAGATAAAGGCAAAATCCATTTAAAAATGCGCATGAACATGCTACTTGGGGGAATCTTTTCAAGAGCGTTAATATCTGTATTTACTTCCCAGTATTTTTTTATGCCCGGCACATGACCTGCGCCGACAACCGCCACTATTCTTTTGCCCGGCGCTGTTCTGATATTATGAGCAAGATATTTGTCCCTTTCATCAATCAGGATATTCCTTAAAACAGGAAGCGATTTTTTAACATCTGCGAGAAGGGTTTCCAGCATGTCTTTCTGTTTCATTTTTTCAATATCTTTTTCGGAAATTTCATCAATTTCTCCTGCAGATGAAATAAGTTGAAACAGTATTTTCAGCTTGTCCCACAGAGACATAACGCGCCAGGTTCTTGACAGTGTAATGCGAATATCTCTGTCCGCAAGATGTACCTGTGCTCCAACCTTTTCCGCTGTTTCAATGGCCGATATCATTTCCGCCCCTGGTTTAACATCGAGTTTTCCAGCTATCCTTTTTTGAAATGATGCCAGAAGCAGGTTGGAAAGAAGGAGGAAAGCTTTTTTCTCTTTAATAACCTTGATAATATTCATATTTTGCCATCTGTTCTTTTGCCGTATAGACTGGTATCTTGACTGGCAAAGTTCGATGCAGACCGTATCAGGTTTTTCTTCCTCGATAACAGAAGCTACAAGCTCTGCGCTCTCTTTAGATACATGCGCTGTGCCTAAAAGTATGACCTCTTTGTCTTCAAAGGAAAGTAGATGTATGTCGCTATTACTTACAGGGGTTTTCAAAAGCTTTTCCCTCAAGCCAGTTTTTTACAAAATGTTCTGTAATGCTGATATCCAGGTCGGCCTTTTCAGCAGCCCTTACAAGCCGGTCCATGATTTCAGATACTTTGTTTCTGTTTTCGATAAGAGCGTAAATCTTTATACTCCGTTTAAAATAATTTACCGCGGGTTCGTATTTGCCCTGGCTGAAATTGATATCCCCAATAGCGCTGAGATCGTCGGCAATGCCTTTGTGAAATCCCGATAAGCGGTCATTATCCAGCGCTGCCTTAAAGAAATAAACAGCTTTTTCATAGCGCCCGGTTTCACGCATCAGGGTGCCGAGAGCAAAATTTACTGTCGCATATTCTGAATGGTCAGCGAGGTCAATATTAGCAAGGGCTGAGTTCAATATCTCCTCCGCGCGGCTGTATTCCTTTTGCCTGATAAAGAGGATGCCCCACTTGTTTAATATGTGATTGGCAGGAATAGAATTTTTTTGTGCAATATCTTCAGCAAGCTTTAACACACCGGCAGCCTCTTCGAGCCTGTCGCTGTCTATCAGCACGGCGGCTTTGTTCGAAAGAGACTGTACTAACCCGCTGTAATCCTTTATATCCTGATATATGCTGATAGATTCTTCAAAAAAGAGCAAGGATCTGTCAATCTCTTCCATGATTCTGTAAATATTTCCGATATTGTTCATGCTCATGGCAACTCCGTCTAATTGATCGGATGCGGCAAAAAGTTCATGCGCCCTGAAAAAGTATTCCAGGGAACGCTTATAACATCCTTTTTGATACCAAGTAGTTCCTTTCTTTATTTCTTTCATGCCTGATATAATATGGTCGGGTTTCTTCTTCACAGCATTTCCACCCGCGCATCCAAAGAAAAAAAGAACCGCAATAAAAATCACAAAAGTATTAAATCGTTTCATGATAATCCTTCATAATAGTTTAGCCACAAAGGCACAGAGGCACAAAGTTGTCTTGCTATTTGTTGCTTAACTTCCTGATTAAACTGCTAAGCATTCGTTCTATTTCTCGGCTTAATTCAACGTCTCGGAAATTCTACAACCTATTGAAGCATTCCTATATATTTTCATTTTTCTTTGTGCCTTTGTGCCTTTGTGCCTACCTGAATAGTTACTATCCGTTCAAAACAAACCGCAAAAAAACCATCCATATTATTTATATGCGGATAAGTTTTTAAACACTGGTTTTTATTTACAAGAGAATATACATTTTTGGGCAGACCTTCAAGCTTATTATTTACAACAAACTCCGGATGTTTATTTAAAAACCCTTTAACGACCTCTTCGTTTTCCTCCGGTTCCGTGCTGCATACCGCATAAACCAGAGTGCCTGACGGCTTGACAAGTTGCGCTAAGTTATTCAGAAAGTTTATCTGCCTTGTCTTGTAACTATTGAATTTATTATTTGGTATTAACCATTTTGCATCAGGGTTTCTCCTTAAAACGCCCAGGCCCGAACACGGCGCATCTAAAAGAATACAATCAAATCCGGAAAAGCCCATATATGAGAATTGCCTGTCAAACTGGATGGCAAGATCGTAATTGCAGGTCGTTACAATTGAGATTCCAAGCCGTTTCATTTCAGACTCAAGCCGTTGCAGTTTATTAGCCTGATTATCCATGGCCAACAGCCTGCCTGTATTTTTCATCATCTGTGCGATATGCCCTGTTTTTCCCCCAAGACCTGCGCATGCATCTAAAACAGTATCTCCCGGCCGGGGGTTTAACAGGCGGGTAACAAGCTGCGCAGCCTCATCCTGCACCTGGAACCAGCCTTCTTTAAAGGCTTTTATTTCAGGGATTGATCTCTTTGGCTTAATAAAACGTATGCCGTCAGGAGAGTAAGTTGTATCTTCAATTTGCTGCACATCAGATGCAAGCCTTTCAGTTAGATCATCACGGGTTGTCCTGAGACTGTTTGTGCGGACAGTAATTGGTGGGATTGTATTTATTGCATCACAGAGCGCTTCGGTCTCTTTTAGCCCGAATTGATTCAGCCATCGTTTTATCAGCCACTCAGGAAACGACTTTCTAACAGCAAGACTGCAGACAGGATTTTTATCAGGGTCAGGGAAAGGGATTTTTTTATATTCTCCGGCGGCTTTGCGCAAGAGAGCATTTACAAACCCGGCGGCAGGGGAAGATGCAAATGACTTTGCGATTTCAACAGATGTGTTAACAGCGGCAGAAACAGGCACCCTGTTTAAATAAATAATTTGGAAAAGACCAAGCCTCAAAATATTCATAACTGCGGGATCTATCTTATCGATGCGGATCTTCGAAAAGTGACTAATTATCCAGTCAAGCCGGCCGCGCCATCTTAAAACCCCGTAAACCAGCGCATAAAACAAAGCCTGATCTCTTCTTGAAAGAGCCATCTCTTTGTTTTGAATATCTTCCAGTATTCTATCAAGAGTATGGCGTCTTTTATCCAGAGAATTCAAGACAAATAGCGCTGTGCTGCGAGGATCTCGTTTCATATTAATTCAGAACAGTGCCGACAGGCAGCTTAAATCCGCGCAGAAAATCTTTAATCAAAAGGCGCTTTCCGGACTCCCCCTGTATTTCCAGGATGGACAGAGCCCATTTTCCTGTGGCAACGCGCAGTTCATCAGGGAACCCTTTCAATACAGTGCCGGGGGCTTTATCAACAGGTATCATGATGGGTGTTGAACCGAATATTTTGAGACGTGTATTCTTGCAAAAAGTAAATGCTCCCGGCCATGGCGTCATTCCGCGTATAAAAGCCTCAAGTTTATCCGCAGCCATTTCCCAGTTTATATGACCGTCCTTTTTTTTAAGCATCGGCGCATATGTGGCAAGTGTGTGGTCTTGAGGAATAGGATTTATATTGTCGTCTTCTATAGCTTTTAGAGTTTTTATAAGAAGATCAGCGCCAAGATCGGCCAGACGGTCGTGAAGTGTGGCTGATGTGTCATCAGGAGAAATTTGAATTTTTGATGCAAAGAGGATGTCTCCTGTATCCAGACCTTCATCCATAAGCATTGTGGTAACTCCGGTCTCCTTTTCGCCGTTTATGATAGCCCACTGGATTGGCGCCGCACCCCTGTATTTTGGAAGGAGTGAAGCATGTATATTTAATGCGCCGATTTTTGGCAGATCCAGAATCCTTTTTGGAAGAATATGACCAAAGGCCGACACAACAAATATGTCCGGTTTTAATCTTATCACATTATTTACAAACTCGTCTGTTTTGATCGATATAGGCTGAATTACATCATATCCAAGATGCAGGGCCGTCTCTTTAACAGGAGGAGAAACAGGCTTGCGGCCTCTTCCCTTTGGCCGGTCAGGCTGGGTTACCACTAAAAGCACGTCATATTTATTGTTGTGAAGGGCAGTTAATGCAGGTACGGCAAAATCCGGCGTGCCCATAAATATGATTTTGGACTTTTTTTTGAATTGATTCATTTTTGTCTTAATATCTTCTTGATGCGTCTTTTATAAAGACCTCTTTTTAAACTGCTTATCCGGTCTATAAATAAGATGCCGTTTAAATGATCAATTTCATGCTGCAAGACAACTGCAAGGTGTCCATGGGTCTCTATTCTCAATGGTTTCTCTTTCCTGTCAAACCCTTCAATTAGAACAGAGGTTGAACGTTTTACATCAGCCCTGAAGTCAGGAACGCTCAGACATCCTTCGTTTTCGTAAATAGTGGTTCCTTCGCTGGAGATAATTTTTGGATTTATAAGAACATGCAAGGACCGTTTTTCATCCCTTGGCGAAATGTCGTAAACGATAATGCTTTGGTCAAACCCCACCTGTATTGCAGCCAGTCCCACGCCGGGAGCTTCATACATGGTGGAAGACATGTCTTCAATCATATCCTGAATTGTGCCGTCTATATTTTCTACGGGTTTTGCAGACTGACTGAGAAATTTATCAGGATATGTTAGTATAGTGAGTATCGCCATAATAAATTCGGTAACAGTTCACGGTTGTCGGTTCACAGTTCACAGTTTTTTTCTGTGGCTGAATAGTGATGAACTCGTAGAAAGTCGGATTCATCGAATGTGTCATTTCGACCGCAGGGAGAAATCTTATCTTTTCAATAGGTTGCAG
>JABMRH010000247.1 GCA_013202725.1 Desulfobacteraceae bacterium | reverse complement strand
ATCACCCCCTTTGTATAATCCTCGGACCCGGCAGACGATCCTCCGACAGTAAGTATTATGTTAAAATCGCTGTGAGCGGCGTTGTAAACAGCATCCTTTATCTTCTTGTGATCATCCATTAACATTTCATGCCGTACATACATACCGCCGAATGACTCAACAAGTTTTCCAAGCAGAAATGAATTTGTTTCAAGGATCCGACCCGGTTCAAGCTTTTCAAGTGAGGCGCTGCGCCAGTCAACGAGTTCGGAACCTGTTGGAATAATCAATACTTTCGGCCTTTTTCTAACCGAGACTGAAAATATTCCACCGGAGAGAAGAGCTCCAACGCAATATGGTGTAACAACATGATTATGTGGAAACAAAAGCTCTGTTGCCACAATGTCTTCACCCATCTTTCGCACATGCTGCCATGGAAAGGCCGGAGCCTCTATCTCAATACGGTTTTCATCTATAATATTGATATGTTCTATCATAATAACCGCATTATAACCTTCAGGAATCACATGGCCTGTGTTAATATAAAAGGCGTCTTTGCCAATGATAAGCTCCTTTGGCTTTGTTTCGCCGGCGCCGAATGTGGATTCGGCTTTGACTACTATGCCGTCCATTGCAGCAGCATGAAAATTCGGAGATGAAAGCCTGGCTGTAACCGGTTCGGAAAGAACCCTGCCGACCGCGTCCGGAACCGGAATTGTCTCACTTTCAAGTGTTTCGGCTAAAGGAAAGCGATTAAAAAGAATTTCCTTAGCCTCTGTCAGAGTTTTCATTTTTAAATAAACATTACGATTAGATGTCATTTTTTTACTTTCCTTATAGCGGAATAACCGAAACCTTGCTTCCCTTATCGAGCCCTTCGGTATTTATACCTATTTCGATAATGCCGTCTGCTTTTACCATTGTATTTATCAGGCCTGCCTTGCCCAGAATTGGTTCGGCCCACAGCAGGCTGTCCTTTTCGATAAAGCGTATCCGGACATAATCTATCCGTCCCTGCGCAGATGATAAGTTTCTGCTCAACAGGGCTGGGATTTTTTCTTTTCTTTTGTGTTGATTTGAAAGCCCCCCGATCTTTTCAATAAAAGGCCGGACAACAACTTCAAATACAATCATGGCCGAGACCACATGCCCCGGCAAACCCCAGAACGGCTTGTTTCCGGCCCTGGCAAGAATGGTGGGTTTCCCCGGACTGATTGAGACTCCATGGGCAAGTATTTTTGAGTCGGGCAGGGAGGATAGGACATCGATGGTAAAGTCGCGCGCGCCAACAGAGCTGCCGCCTGAAATCAGCGCCATATCTGATTGAGCGAGTGCCTGGGAGCATTTACTGAAAAGATCGTCAAAATTATCCTGAACAATGCCAAAAGGAAGCGGAATCCCGCCGGCTTTTTGCACCAGGCCAGACAGTGTATAGGTGTTTATATTACGAATCTGGCCCGGCCCGGGAGTCTCATTTATCTCTACAACTTCGTCTCCGGTGGAAATTATTCCGATTACCGGTTTTTTATATACCTTTACCCTTTCTTTGCCAAAGGCTGCAAGAAGGCCGGTTTCCTGAGGCCTGAGTTTTTGGCCGCAAGAGAGTATGATCCCCCCCTTTTTTATATCTTCACCGATCTCTATAACATACTGGCCCGGCGCAACACTGCGGTATGTCTCGATTGTGGTATCATCTATTGCCTCGGTATGTTCGATCATTACAACGCTGTCCGCGCCGTCTGGCAGCATGCCGCCTGTTGAGATTTTTGCTGCTTCACCCGGACCTATTGAAAAGGTTGGCTTAGTGCCCATAGTTACACGACCTTTTACGGTTAAATATGCAGGGCTTCCTTCTGAAGCCCCGAAAGTGGACTGGCCGCGCACAGCATATCCGTCCCTTGTTGATCTTATAAAATCCGGTAGATTAACATCTGAAACAATGTCGGAGCCAAGGACTCTTTCAAAAGTTTCGTGCAAATCGATTTCTTCAGTTTCAACCGGTAAAAAATCGTCAGCATATTCCATGACCTGTTTTAAATTTGTTACTTTAAAAAATTCTTTCATAATGTTATATACTCAAAGTGTTAGGTGTTAGGTGTTAGGTGTTAGGTGTTAGGTGTTAGGT
>JABMRH010000246.1 GCA_013202725.1 Desulfobacteraceae bacterium | reverse complement strand
GCATCTATCTCTTTTACAAGCTGTCCCTTTGCCATGCCTCCTATTGACGGGCTGCACGGCATTGCGGCAACCTTGTCAAGATCGATTGCCATCATAAGAACACTGCATCCCATTCTTGCTGCTGCTAAAGCGGCTTCACATCCGGCATGACCGGCGCCTACAACGATAACATCATATTTTGTCGTGTAAAAAGCCATATAACGATTTTTCACTTTCCTTTTTTTGAGTAATATATATAATTGATGAATTTGTAAAAAGTCAAATTCATTAAGTGTTAAGTGTTAGGTGTTAGGTGTTAAGGGCTCGATAAAATATCTAATTAGTGTCTGAACGAAAACTCAAAACACCTGAAATTACAGTTAGTTGCATGCTATTCTCAAATCGAAGATTTTTAGCAGTTAGCCTTTAGCAGTTAGCTGTTATCTGATGGTTAACAGCTTTTAACACCTAACACTTAACATCTAACACTTAACACTTAACATCTAACACTTAACACTTAACACCTAATTAATTATGAATAAGAGATATTACGATTTTAACAACTATCTCAGAAGTATCTTTGGGTGCAGGGTACAAAAAATAACCGTTGACGCTGGGCTTTCCTGCCCGAACAGGGATGGAACAATTTCAAGCAGAGGGTGTATATATTGCAATGCCGCCGGCTCAGGAACCGGCGCTCATGCAAAAGGGCTTTCAGTTACCGAGCAGATAATAAATGGGAAAAAAAGGCTTTCTGCGAGATACAAGGCAAAAAAATTTATAGCCTATTTCCAGTCCTTTTCAAATACATATGCGCCTCTTGACAGGCTGAAAAGCCTTTACGAAGAGGCTATGGCAATAAATGACGTAGTCGGCCTTTCAATCGGGACAAGGCCTGATTGTGTGGATGAACCGATTTTGAATCTTCTTCAGGGTTATGCAAAACATTACCATGTCTGGATCGAATACGGCCTGCAGTCAGCACACGACACCACGCTTGCCTTTATAAATCGCGGTCATGATTTTCAATGCTTTAAAAAAGCGGTAGAGGCGACCAAAAACAGGGGTATAAAGATATGCACACATGTAATTTTAGGCCTTCCCAATGAAGAAAGGGACCACATGCTTGAAACAGCAAAAAAGATTGCAACTATGGGGATAGACGGAATAAAGATCCACCTTCTCTATGTTGTTAAAGGGACAAATCTTGAAAAGCTGTACCTGCAGGGTAAATACAGGTCTCTTGCTCAACAGGAATATGCCGAGCTGGTTTGTGATTTTCTGGAACTTATTCCGCATAATATGGTAATCCAGCGTCTTACCGGAGACCCTCATCCTGAAGATCTTGTTGCACCGGCATGGTCATTAAAAAAGAGGGAAACACTTGCTCTAATAATGAAAACTCTTGAAAAAAGAGATTCATGGCAGGGCAAAAATCTAAAATCTTAAGAAAGGATAAATAAACACATGGAAAGAACATTATCTATTATCAAACCCGATGGAGTAGCTCGCGGTCTTATCGGTAAAGTAATTAATCGATTTGAAGATAATAATCTGAAAATCGTTGCCATGAAGATGATTTATATGACTAAGGCGCAGGCACAAGGCTTTTATGCGGTCCATAAAGAACGGCCGTTCTTTGACAGCATTACGGACTTTATGTCATCCGGCCCCATTGTTGTATTGATTCTCGAGGGTGAGAATGCAATTGCAAAGTACCGTGAATTAATGGGAGCTACCGATTATAAGGAGGCCGCAGAGGGGACTATCCGAAGAGATTTCGCTACGGACATCGAGAAAAACGTTGTTCACGGTTCAGATTCGCCGGAATCGGCTGACTTTGAAATCGGATATTTTTTTAACAGCTTTGAAGTGATTCGTTAAAAATCCCGATTACTGGATGGATAAACTGCGCCGTTTTTTTAACCGGATGCAGTTAAGGGCAAAAGAGGTAAGCATTATACGTAGAATATGCAGGCAGATAGACTGGTATGGAAGGAAACGCTTTAACCGTTCACTGGTTCAGAGGTTCAAGGGTTCAAGGTTAGAGAGCGATGAGGATTGAAGGTTTTGAAGATATTACGTCTTGGCGTCCAGCGCGCGAATTGACTTTCCTTGACATAGCGGATTAATTGGAATAAAAACGAACTCTTTTTGTAACTATTCAGCCACAGAATCACACAGATGAACGCAGATAGTTTTAAATACAAGTAACCGTTCACGGCTTGAAACTTGAAATTGGAAATTAGAAATTTGGGAGAGATGAAACGAGTTTACAAGATAGATGTTTATAAACTGGTAGAAGCGTTAGAAGAAAAGTGTTATCTGAGTCAAACGAGATAGAATACAAAGTAATAGTTGAAAAACTCGGTTCAAAATTGAATGCGTTCATCAACAGTACAAAAGCATGAATGCCTAATTTCCAGTTTCTAATTTCTAATTTCAACGTTCCGTGAACGCTTATCTATGATAATAAACGAAAAAATATCAGTGATGATCAGCGTAAATCTGTGGCTGAATAATCACCTCTTCTTTAACCCTGAACCTTGAACGATTACGAGTTATTTTATTATGGGCAGAAAATTCCACATATTAAATGTTGTGTTAGCTGTTATCGCAGTGGCCGCTGTATGCATGTTTGTTTGGGCTATGCCTGGAAAATCATATTGTTCCGATCAATCGGTTGTCCACCTTTATTTTGCGGACAGGGAAAACAGGTTTTTAATAGCGGAAGATAGAGCTGTTTCGCATTCTGATGAACCAGCGGACTTAGGCATAATAATAATCAAAGAGCTGATAGGGGGCCCACGGAAAGGGCTTATGCAAACAATCCCCACAGGCACTAACCTGAGGGCATTTTATATTACACGAGACGGAACAGCTTACGTGGATTTAACGAGAGAGATTACAGAGGAGCATCCAGGCGGAGTTAAATCGGAAATTTTAACAATATATTCAATAGTAAATACTTTAATATTAAATATACCTGAAATTAATACCGTAAAAATACTTATCGGGGGGCACGAATCACCGATACTAACAGGTCATATTGATTTGCGTTTTCCCTTTAAGGCCAACATGCTTTTAATAAGATGAAAAAAAACAGCAGAATTCAGAGCATACGAAATATCGGTATAATAGCGCATATTGACGCGGGCAAGACAACTGTTACTGAGCGTGTGCTTTACTATACCGGCAGGTCTCATAAGATCGGCGAGGTTCATGATGGCGAGGCTGTGATGGACTGGATGCCGGACGAGCAGGAACGGGGCATTACAATAACATCTGCTGTTACAACATGCGCCTGGAAGGGTTGTGAAATCCAAATCATAGATACTCCCGGGCATGTCGATTTTACAATAGAGGTGGAACGCTCGTTGAGGGTACTTGACGGCGCTGTCGGCGTTTTTTGCGCTGTCGGAGGTGTCGAACCCCAGTCCGAGACAGTATGGCGTCAGGCCGACAAATACCATGTCCCTAAGATCGCCTTTATTAATAAACTAGATAGAGTCGGCGCTGGTTTCTTTGATACAGTTAAAATGATGAAAGAGAAACTTGGCGCCAATCCTCTTATCCTGCAACTGCCGGTCGGCGTGGAAGAGAATTTTGCCGGTGTCATAGATCTGATCAATATGAAACAGATAGTCTGGGATGATGACACACTGGGAGTAACCTTCTCAATGGAAGAGATATCCGGCGACCTTCTTGATACAGCCATAAAATATCGTGAAAAACTTGTTGAAGCAGTAGCCGAAGTAGATGATGAAATTATGCAGGCATATTTATCTGAATCCCCTGTTGCCACGGAAAAGCTCCTTGATGCCATACGAAAGGCAACCATTGACCTGAAGCTGGTTCCGGTCTTATGCGGCAGCGCCCTGAAAAATAAAGGAATCCAGCCCTTACTTGACGCTATTGTCCGGTTTCTTCCGAGTCCGGCCGATATTCCTCCGATTAAAGGTATACATCCTGAAACAGGGGAAACTATTGAATGCTTGCCCGCAGGTAATGCGCCGCTTGCCGCCCTGATATTCAAGGTGTCCATGACGGAAGGGAGGAAACTCTCCTTTGTCAGGATTTACAGCGGAAAGATAAATGCCAAAGAAGAGGTGTATAACTCTTCCCGCAAAATCAATGAAAAACTTACCCGTATATTAAGAATGCATGCAAACAAGAGGGAGAGGATCAATGTTGCCGGGCCAGGGAGCATTGTGGGAATTATTGGATTAAAGAAATCTTCCACCGGCGAAACCTTATGCTCCAGTAATTATCCGGTTTTGTTAGAGAAGATAGAGTTCTACAAGCCGGTTATTTCCGTTGCAGTGGAGCCAAAGACCCATGCTGATCAGGAAAAGTTCGACGAGGTTCTTGAAAAATTTATTGCCGAAGATCCAACATTGAAGATTAAAAAAGACGAAGATACCGGGCAGACAATTTTATCCGGCATGGGCAAGCTTCATCTTGATGTTATAATAAGTCGCATGCGCCGTGAATTTAAAACAAGCGTAAATGTTGGAAAACCACAGGTTGTATACAGAGAAACCATTGGGGCCGAGGCTGAAGCATCCGCTGTATTTGACAATGAGATCACCGGCCAGCGCCATTTTGCCGAAGTCATTATAAAACTGCGTCCTCTGCATAGAGGAGTCGGCAATAAATTCATATCAAAGGTTGCGGCTGATACAATACCGGAACTTTTTATTTCTGCCATAAAAAAAGGGGTAATGGAATCTTTTGAAAGCGGAGCATTGATGGGTTATCCGGTTGTCGATGTTGAAGCTGTGCTCACAGGAGGATTATACAAGGAATCACTCAGCACTGAGCTGGCATATACAGTCAGCGCATCCATGGCATGCAAAAATGCGCTCGCAAAGGCTATGCCTTTCCTTCTTGATCCAATTATGTCTGTTGAGGTATTTGTTCCGGAATCATGCATGGGAGATGTAATAGGCAACCTTAATTCCCGTAATGGTAAAATTGGATCAATTGAGCAGAAAATAGGCGTGCATGCTATAAAAGCAATTGTTCCGCTTGCAAAGATGTTTGGTTATTCAACTGCATTAAGGTCTGCCACACAGGGGAGAGGAACATTTACGATGCGGTTTTCGCATTTTGATAAAAGCTGAGATTTTTGTAACTATTTTATTTAGCCACAGATTCACACAGATGAACGTAGATAAGTTTAAATACGAAGAAACCATATAACATTAAGAATTATATTATAATCATGCCTAAGATGAGCGATTAGCTCTTAGCAATTAGCGATTAGCTCTTATTATTTCGGGTGGTTACCAGCGATTCGATTTTCACCCACTGGGTGAAATGTTGACCTTTAGCAATATATTGAAATTATTGTGCTAACT
>JABMRH010000245.1 GCA_013202725.1 Desulfobacteraceae bacterium | reverse complement strand
GCTGCGGGGTTAGCGAGCGAATCAAAAAATTGATAGAATTCCTTACAGTCGAAGATTCCCTGCAACTTGCTGCAGGAAATCTTCAATGGGTAAGGTCAGATCCTGTAAAGCTGTTTGGAAAGGAGCATGTTTATAATGGAAAGAGCGCCAGAAATTTGTATGGTATGTGGTGAAACAGACAGAAAACTTCTTATTAAAAAAGACACATGGACTGTTTACCGCTGTACTTCTTGCGGGCACGGATATCTAGATCCAAGACCGTCAAAAGATGAGATCGCGGAACTTTATAATAAGAAATATTGTAAGGAACATTTTGTTGAAGGGGGAAAGCCTGGCACACCGGAATTCGATAAAAGGCTAAGCCTGGAAACTCATCGCATTCGATTTTTTAGAGGAATAAAAAGCAAAGGAAAAGTATTGGATATTGGATGCGGATATGGGTATTTCTTGGCTGCATGCCGTAAGTACGGTTATGATGTTCAAGGACTTGATTTCTCAGATTGGGCAGTACAGCATGCTGTTAAAAATGTAGGTATTCCTGTGATTACTGGGGAATTGAATGAAGTTGATTTACCGGCTGCCGACTTTGATGTCATTACAATGTGGCACTCATTGGAACATAATCCTGATCCTGAGAATGCAATTATCCAGTCAAAAAAATGGTTGAAAGAGGATGGAATACTAATAGTTGATGTCCCGAACCATGAGGGTACAGATGCTCAAAAGTACTGGGAAAACTGGAATGGTTGGGATTTGCCGTATCATTTTCATCATTTTACATTCGAAACACTAAAAGCTTTGCTTGAAACATGCGGCTTTCGCGTGATAAAGACAAAAAATTATCATTCTGAAGCAGTTAAAATGAACTTGAAACGATTTCCTGTCATCAGTATTTTCGCGCGTCTCATCGCCAAAATGTATTCCGGGCATAGTGTGGCTGTGGTTGCAAAACTTAGAGATTAAAAAATGATACGATACATTCGGCTTTTTCGAAATATAACAAACTGGTGGCTGCATTTTGGGGTTAAATTTGGGTTAACTAAGGATGATCCACTCATATTTAAGGCGCCAAACAATATCACTATAGAAGTGCCAAGAAGGCTCCTCCCTGAATTCAAAGAGATTTTTATGGAAGAGTGTTATACGAGTGGATTGAAGCTAAGGATTCCGGAACGACCCACAGTAATTGATATAGGGGCTAATGCAGGCTTTTTTTCAGCATTTGCTGCTTCGCAATTTCCGGGTGCTAAAGTTTTTTCTTATGAACCAATCGATGTAAATTTTCGCCAACTCTTACGAAATAAAGCGATTAATGAAGATGCCGACATTTTATGTTTTCCAAAGGCTGTTTGTGGAGACTCAGGAGAGGTAGAATTAAGCTTTGATTCGAATGATAGCTTTACGACATCTGCTAGTGTTTTTGAAAAATCAGACATTAAGAATGAAACGGTGAAAGTTCCTTGTGTAAGCTTACCGGAAATATTTGATGAACATCATATAGAACGCTGTGATCTGTTGAAGATTGATTGTGAAGGATCTGAATATGGAATATTATATAAATGTCCTATAAAATACCTGCACCGTGTTGTTCAGATGGCTATGGAAGTTCATAAAGGAACAGAACCGGATCAGAATATAGAGTTTTTGGAGAATTATCTTAATTCGCATGACTTTAAAACCCGTCGATACTCAAATCACATGTTAGCAGCATGGCGGATTGTCCTTTTATCAAAAACATGATCGTATTGGATACATCAACTATTCTGAAACAAAATCATTTTTAGGTTCTGGATGATCATCTTAATCGATCAGGACATGAAGTGATTGCCGATGAAATAATAAAGGCGATAGAAAACGAAGAAAGACGAGAAAAAGGCTGGAAACAAGCAAGTGAATTTAAGAAATGGGGAGTATCCACTTTACTCAGGTACCCGGAAGATACAGGCCATAGCAAAATATAATACCGGCTTAGAAAAAATGTGCTCAATTAGGGACTAAATTGCATCAAAAAACTTCCTCCGATAACGCCTTATAATTTCAATAGGTTATAGGGTATAATAAGAATTTTTGATCAAAATTTTAGGAGTTGTGCAAAGCGCTGTGTGCCGAAACCAGTTCAAAATTTCATAACTTTATAAAACAAAGGAGAAAATTTTCGTGAAAGATTATAAGATATTGGTTACAGGCGGCGCTGGCTACATTGGCTCAATTCTTGTTCCAGTGCTGCTCAAAAAAGGTTTTAATGTAACTGTTCTTGACAACCTTATGCATAGTCAGGGTGCGCTTTTGGAGTGCTGTGCCGATCCCAAATTTGACTTCATTAAAGG
>JABMRH010000244.1 GCA_013202725.1 Desulfobacteraceae bacterium | reverse complement strand
TTTGTTTTCGTGCTGCCTGATATCTCAGGATGCGACCGCTCCCCAGCACCCACCCCTCACGAAGGGCTTTTATCCTTTAAAAAACAAAACTTGATATTATGCGCTTTTATCTGATTCAAAGCAGCATAGGCTCCATCAATAAAAGCCTTTGTATTGTCTATCCCATGAATGTTTACGACTCTTGCATTCCCATCCAGCACATCAAAACCATCTCCGTCAACAAGTATTGACGGATACCTCGGGGTTGTGAGCCCTCCGAGCTGCTCAGGACAGATCGGCAGAATCGTTTCCACTGATAGCCGCTTAAAAACAACAAGCCTTTTTTTGCTTTTTCCATCATATCTGCAGTTGTAACCAAGCAGACATGCGCTTGTAGCCACCATCAACATATCCTTTATTTATTATTTTCTTTTATCAGGGCTTCACATTTGGCGATATATTGAAGAACCCCATAATGCACCCCGACATCAGGATAATCGGATATAACCGACTTGAACCTGGCCAGCGCCCCCTTGTAGTGTTTGCTCTTATAATAATGCAACCCTATCTCAAACACAGCTTCAGCAAGGCTTTTATCGCATTTTTTGATATATGCTTTCCCCATATGAGCGTATTTATCACGCGGGAACTGTTTTATCAGACGTATAAATGTGGATTTTGCCTTTTCCGCCGAACTCTGATCCCTGTCCGGCGTGCTGACCTGTTCAAAATAACACAATCCGATCCGGTATATTACATAAGGTATGGCCTCGTTATTAGGATGAAGATTTTCAAACTCCTCATATGCAAAAATAGCATCTTCATATTCCTTTAAACTGTAATAAGCGTCGGCAATTTTTAATTCTGCAAGGATCGCAAATTTGCTGAAAGGATACCAGTCTCTTAACTTTTCGAATGATTCAATTGCCTTTCTATAATTTCCGCTTTTGAAATCATCCATTCCAATGCTTGCAAGTTCCTGAGCCGGCTTTTCTTCCTTTGTTTCAAACCATGCGCAACCGGAAAAAACAAAAAAAGAAATCAGACAAAATATTAATATACGTTTCATTGTAATAATTTAGGCCTTTTAAAGAGACTTTTTGACAGGATTAACGGGATATTCAGGATTAAAACATCACAGGTTAATAGGCACAAAGGCACAAAGGCACAAAGTTGTCTTGCCTATTACTGCTTAGCTTCCTGATTAAACTGCTAAGCATTCGTTCTATCTCTTGGCTTAATTCATATAGCTTATCGAATTCATCTCTGTTCAAATAATACAGGTTCATATTTTCTTTGTGCCTTTGCCCCTTTACCCCTCTGTGCCTTTGCCCCTCTGTGCCTACCTGAATACTTACGTCTGTTTTAACACATCAATCATCGTAAACATCCTCCCCTTGACCCCCTCTTCTACTTTTTTGTAAAGATAGGAAATAGCATCAAGGGTTCCTTTAGCATATATATCACGGCCGTTTACGTTGTGTGTAAACTCAAAGCGCACTGTCCGGTCTTCTGAAATCAGGGTATATGTGTGCCATCCGTGCCCTGAAAGATATTTTTCCGGAATGCCAAGCTTTGTTTTTTGAGTTTCGGGATCACGTTCCATTATAATTTTTTCTTCAGCAAAAGGCATGCCAAACTCGTTGAAATACCTTATCATTGCCTTGGCGGTTCCGCTGGTGTCTGCCTTGCCTTTCTGATGACTTTCCCTGACCTGGAGCGAGTACCCTTTAAAAAGACCGGGAAATGATTTTGCCCCGTACTCCATCATGGCCTGGAAACCGACTATCTGTTTTGCCATGTTAGGCGCTACTACAGCAGGAATGGAAGATTTTTTTATCGTATCTTCAAGAAGCTTTCTGTCCCCTCCTGTAGTGCCCATCACAAAGGGAAGATTGTGTTTGCAGTAAAACTCTGCATTGCCGTTTACAGCCAAAGGATGTGTATAATCCACGCTGATAAAGGAAACCTCCCTGTCAACTATTTCGGTTATAGCCTGCTTCCTTTTTTCCGGCTGGATAAGGGTTATGCTTAAAGAATCTACAACATATTGAGTCTCGGCGATTTCAGGACCGGTAAAAGAGTATGGAATAACTTCAAATCTCTCGTCATCAAGGGCATGTTTTGCCACATTCACCGCCATATTGCCTGGAATGCCGTTTACCATGATTTTTATCCTGTTCATTTTACTTCCCCCTTGTTTTTCAATGAATTCTGTCAATTTTGATGGCGTCGTAAAAAGTCGAATTCATCAAGTGTTAGGTGTTAAGTGTTAGGTGTTAAGATAAAGCATTTAATTGTCATATCAAGCTCTTAACACTTAACACTTAACACGTTTCGTAAAAAGTGGTTTTTTGACTTTTTACGACAC
>JABMRH010000243.1 GCA_013202725.1 Desulfobacteraceae bacterium | reverse complement strand
TTGCTAAGGAAGGCATTGTCGGCTTAATCGCCTTACTGATCTTTTTGCTGATTTACAAAAGGTAAAGCATAATCCTCAGGATCATTGTTTTTCTTTCAAAAGTCTCCTCTCAAGTAGAAGAAGGGAGTACGTTTAGGGGACATCCAGAAAGCGCCGGCGCAAACCGGTATGAAGTAGGAGGTCAAAGCCCTCTATGGAGTAGCGATCCGCTCTGGTCCCGCTAACTATGCGTCGACGACTAGCGAAGCGTTAGCAGGGGTGTGCATAGGCACAGTATTGAACTCCGAAATCACCGTTCGGGAGCGCCGACCTTGTTGGACTAATGGGGAAGGCAACATGAATTAGTGCGATAAAGCGAGTGCTGGTTCAACTCCCCGGGAGTGTGCGGGAGACTGTCATGAAGTCCCGCAGACAGTCCGACTGGGTGCGCATTCCGCTCTATTCCGGTATGAGTCACAAATCCCTCGACTTTTTTACTATTTTCGCCATTGTCTCGCCGGCTTTGCTATTTATGACTATGTCCGCAAGCTCGTCATATGGGGTTTCGCTGATGTTTATGATAACCAGTTTCGCGCCTGCTTCTTTTGCATATACTGGCATAAAAGCTGCCGGGTAAACTGCAAGTGAAGAGCCTATAGCAATCAAAAGATCACAATTTATAGAGTGTTTAATTGCGGCATCCTTTGCTCTGGATGGAAGAGCTTCGCCAAAGAAGACAATATCCGGTTTTAAAATACCGTGACATTTCTCACAGTCCGGGATTTGAATCCCTTTTTTTAGTTTTTCCTTGATATATTCCACATCATATTGTTCGCCGCAGCTCAGACATCTAACCAATTTTATGTTTCCATGTAATTCAAAAACCTTATCCGGAGAATTTCCCGCCTTCTGATGAAGATCGTCTATGTTCTGCGTAATAACGCAATCAAGCTTGCCTATCTTTTCCAATTCTGCAATAGCATAGTGAGCCTGATTCGGCCTGACGTTTGAAAAAAGGCCTCCTTCAACGAGAATCTTCCATTGTTTTTTTCTTGTTTCTCTACTTCTTAAAAATTTTTGTATGGTAAAATCATCAGGATCGAATTTAGTCCAGATTCCTCCGGCGCTGCGAAAATCCGGAATTCCTGATTCCGTGCTGACACCCGCTCCTGTAAAAACAACGATCCGGTCAGAGGCAGAAATCATTTCTGCTACAGCTCTGATTTTTGTATCCAAGAGGTAAGAATCGTTCACTTTTTTAGCTTCCCAATCGGCATGATATAGAGCGGATGCTCATCCGCCATAGCATGGATGACCGTTTTAACCTGGTCGTCATAAAAGGCGCCTATTGTTAATGCCCCCAGACCCAATGAAACAGCTTGCAAGCAGACATTTTGGGACGCATGCCCAACTTCCATATAAACATACTGCATGCCCCTATTCCCATACTTTCCGGTGGTGCGTTCATATACGGCGCAAAACACCATAACAAGAGGCGCTTCCGTTACTGAAGATTGATTTAAAGCCGCACCGCACAATTGCGCTCGCCGATCTCCCTCTAAAATCTTGAACAATTCATGTCTATGAGGCCTGTATTTATAAATACCTGCGGGAAGGTCCTGCACCCTGCCGGCGACAATGTATACCTCAAGAGGATAAAGCGCTCCGGCGGAAGGCGCTGTTCTAAAACCTTTCGAATCTGTTATGCCCTGCGCAGACCACAAAAGCTGCGAGACTTCGGCAAGCGTCAAAGCTTCTGCAGCATAGCTTCGCACAGACCGTCTTTTCAATAAAGCTGTCTCAACCGGAATATTGCCGTCAAACCGTGGGGCTGGCAGTTTTACGATTCCCTTTGATTTGTCAATAGTCATGGCTTCACCCATTGCTAAAGGAAAGCATATGATGCTTATTAAAAAAATTATCTCATAAATCACGGCGAGTATAAAGTATCTTTTCATTGCTTCTTCTTCACTCTACCTTGGCGTTATATAGGCGAAGGCTGTTGGTTACCACAGAAATACTACTGAATGCCATCGCGGATGCCGCAAGAATTGGATGAAGCTGCCTCAAGAAGCCTGGAAAAATATCAAAAGGCTGTAAAATACCCGCTGCAATCGGAATGAGCACTATGTTGTAAAAAAAGGCCCAGAAAAGGTTCTGCCTGACTGTATTCATGGTTGACCTGCTGAGTCTTATAGCCCTTGATACGCCGGTCAGATCACCGCTTGAAAGAATTACGTCCGCTGTTTCGATCGCTACATCCGTGCCTGTTCCTATAGCAAAACCGACATCCGCCCGGGCAAGGGCAGGTGCATCATTAATCCCATCTCCAACCATTCCCACAAGGTTGCCCTTTTCCTTAAGCTCCTTGATCTTGGATGACTTTTCTTCGGGACGCACTCCTGCTAAAACATCATCTATATTAACTTCGGAAGCTATGGTCCAGGCAGTCTGAAGGTTATCTCCCGTCAACATGATTACGTTAAGATTTTGAACGTGAAATTCTTCTATAGCCTTTTTTGATTCAGGCCTCAGTGTGTCCGATACAGCGATCAGGCCCAACAACTTTTTCTCTTGTGTTAGAACCATAACCGTTTTGCCTTTGGATTGCAGAAGATCTATTTTGCTTTTTGCTTTATCAGTATCAATTCCAATTTCGCGGAACCATTCGGGTTTCCCCAGCCTAACAAGATTGTCCTCTATTCGGGCCTCAACGCCAAGGCCGCCAAATGCCTTAAAGTGTTCGGGTTCCCAAAGATCAATACCCCTTTTTTTTGCCTCATTTACGATTGCCTTGCCAAGCGGATGTTCTGATCCTTTTTCAGCAGAAGACGCAAGTTTCAAGAAATGATCTTTTGTCTTGAGAATTGGATCAAAAAGAACAATATCTGTTACAGATGGTTTCCCCTTTGTAATAGTTCCGGTTTTATCCAGCACGATTGTATCGAGCTTTGTTGCCTTTTCAAGAGCTTCGCTGTTTTTAAACAGGATTCCTCTTTCAGCAGCCTTTCCGGTCCCGGCCATTATTGCCGTGGGGGTTGCAAGACCGAGCGCGCAGGGACAGGCGACAACAAGAACCGCCACCAACCTTATCATGGAAGGAACAAACTCACCTGTTATAGTCCACCACACGGCAAAAGTTATGAAAGCTATAACAATGACAGATGGAACAAAAACTGCGGCTACCCGATCCGCAATTGCCTGTATCGGAGCCTTGCTTCCCTGGGCTTCCTGAACCAGTCGTATAATCTGTGCGAGGACGGTTTCTTTCCCGACGCGGTTTGCACTGAACTTTAAAAGACCTTCTCCGTTTATCGTTCCTCCAACAACTTTATCATTTACCTGCTTGTCAACAGGCAACGGTTCACCCGTCAACATCGACTCATCTACTGTGGATTCTCCTGTGAGAACGATACCGTCAACAGGGACCCTTTCACCGGGACGGACAATAACAATATCCCCCACCTTGATGCCTGTTATGGGGACCTCTTTTTCAATATTATCTTGAATAACTATTGCGGTTTTTGGCTGAAGGCCTATAAGTTTGCGAATTGCGCCACCTGTCTTGCCCTTTGTGCGGGCTTCGAGCAGTTTGCCCAGTTTGATGAGGGTAATGATTACGGCTGATGTTTCAAAATATACATGGTCACCAAGAAACGGAAAGACGAGAACTGAGAGAGAATATACATATGTAACTGTTGAGCCCATAGCTACAAGGACATCCATGTTTGCACTTTTGTTTTTAAGACTTTTGAAACCTCCCAGATAATAATCCCATCCTGTATAAAACTGAACAGGCGTGGCCAGTCCTAAAAAAAGCCAGTTCACCCATAACGCATGGCTCCACGTGCCGAGCAAGTCAAAATCACGTCCCATGCTGAGAAGAAAGAGTGGGATGGTGAACAATACACCTACCGCGAACTTAAGGGTTTGATCCTTAATCTCAGCATTACGCGCAGCCTCCTCCGCATCCTCTTCTTTCAGGATATCATCAGGCAATATAATGCCATAGCCCGCCTTTTCGATTGCCGAGATAATATCGTCAACACTTGAAATCGAAGGAACATACTCAATTGATATATGCTCTGTGGCAAAATTAACTGATGCTTTAACAACGCCAGGAATGTTTTTGTTTACCGTTCTTTCAATGTTCATTGCACAGTTGGCACAGGTCATTCCGGTAACGGGAAGCTCGACTCTTGTCGCTGGGACATTATAACCCAGGTCGCGTATTTTCTTGAGAACATCCCTGATCTCGAGTTTTTTCGGATCAAAAGTCACGACCACCTGGCTGGATGCAAAATTTACAATTACATCATCAACACCTTCCATCTTCTTCACGCCACGTTCAATGTTGAGAGCGCAGTTGGCACACGTCATTCCAGTAACCGGAAACATGAATTTATGTTCATTCATGAAATATACCTATGGCTTTAAAGTGATGGGCAATAAATCCGATGAGTTCCATTCAATCGTAATGTTTTTTCATTCTTTATTTCCTTTTTAATACTGTTGTTTTGCAATCCAGTCAAGCAGGCTCAAGATAAGAGACCTTTGAAAAATGTTCAATTTTGTCCAAGTTCAAGGAAGGCGAAAATTTTAACCGGAGGAATAC
>JABMRH010000242.1 GCA_013202725.1 Desulfobacteraceae bacterium | reverse complement strand
CTGGAGTACCTCAACAAGGCTGCTTTGCTTGACCTTAATGCCGACCAGAGCAAACTTATAAACCAGAGAATCGAATCCCTCATGGCTAAAATCGCAGGGCCTATAGCCGACCGTCCTAAAACACCAGAAGCTACATCTCCTGTCAAATAACAATGGCCGTTGAACCGCAGAATATCGAAGTGAAGGATATTGATTTATTCCTTTCAAAAAACTTCTGCTGTTTGAAATTCCTTGTTCGATATTCAATATTCGCTTTTTACTAAATGGCACCACACCCCATGCATGCCTGATTTCGTCTCCAGCGGCGCTTTTTCTCTGCATATATTCATAACCTCCGGGCAACGTGTATGGAACATACATCCGGAAGGAGGATCTGAAGAAGAAGGTATCTCCCCTTTCAGAATAATTCGCTCCCTTTTATGTCCGATCTTGTTAAAATCCGGTCTGGGCGCCGCATTAATTAAAGCCTTGGTATAAGGATGCATAGGGTTGTTAATTATATCACCGGTCGGCCCATATTCCACTATTTTGCCAAGGTACATAACAGCGGTGCGGTGCGCAATGTTGCTTACCACGCTTAAGTCGTGCGATATAAAAAGATAAGACAGATTGTATCTGTCCCGCAAATCCATAAGCAGATTTATAACCTGCGCCTGCACGGATACATCAAGGGCGCTGACAGGTTCGTCACAAACAATTAAATCAGGCCTTAAAGATAAAGCTCTCGCTATATTGATGCGCTGGCGCTGTCCGCCGGAAAACTCGTATGGATAACGATATATGGCCTCTTCATCAAGCCCGACTTCATTCATCAGTCTTTTTGCATGATCCTCTCTGGTTCCTTCTATCAAGCGGAATTCAACAAGCCCCTCTGTAATAATATCAATAATATTCATTCTTGGATTAAGCGCAGTCAGAGGATCCTGAAAGATTATCTGCATCCTTTTTTTTATCTTCCTTAGCTCCCTGCGATTAAGCTCAAGAAGATTTTTGCCGCAAAAAAGGATCTTGCCTCTTCGAGCCTTTTCCAGCCCTAACAAAGTTCTGCCCAGGGTAGTCTTCCCGCATCCTGATTCGCCGACAAGACCGAGTGTTTCACCCTTGTTTATATACAAAGAGACTATATCAACCGCCCTGACATATCCGACAGTCCTTGCCAGAATACCGCGTTTTATCGGAAACCATGTTTGAAGGTCGTATGCCTCTAATAGCGGCGATTTTTTTGGTTGTTTACAGTTCATTTTTCGCAAGAAAACATGCTGTTTTGTGTCCATTGCCGAGATCGATGAGTTTTGGTTTTTCATCCCTGCACCTGTCAAATGCATCAGGACATCGATCAAAGAAATGACACCCTGATGGATAATTAAGAGCTGACGGCACCTGGCCGGGGATTGCTTTCAATCTACACCCCCCTTTATCCCCCCTCGAGGGGGGAATGGGGGGTGTTACTGAAAGTTTCGGTATTGATTCAAGAAGCCCTATGGTATAAGGATGCGCAGGTTTTGAAAAAATATCGTCCCTGTTACCTTCCTCGACTACCCTTGAGGCGTACATAACCACCACCCTGTCGCACATTTCCCATATCACTCCCATGTCGTGCGTAATAAGCAGTATAGAGGTATTAAATCGCTTCATCTCCCTGACCAGCTCGAAAACCTGAGCCTGTATTGTTACATCAAGCGCTGTTGTCGGTTCATCCGCTATGATAAGGTCCGGTTCCAGCATCAAGGCCATAGCAATCATCACCCTTTGCTGCATGCCTCCGGAAAGCTGATAAGGATAAGCAAACATCCTTTCTCCTGGATCAGATATTTTAACCTTCTCAAGCCAACTTTCCGCAATGTTCCAGGCATCTTTTCTGGTTATATTCTTATGCAGTAAAATAGTTTCAACCATCTGCCTGCCGATTGTATGCAAGGGTGAAAGGGCGGACCCTGGTTCCTGAAATATCATGCTTATTGCCCTGCCGCGTATTTTTCTCATCTCTTTATGGTTTAGATCGAGAAGGTTCTTGCCGTAAAATAAAATTTCGCCTGTTTCAATCCTTCCATAAGGCAAGGGAATAAGACGAAGTATGCTCAAGGCTGTGACAGATTTTCCGCATCCTGATTCGCCGACCAATCCGACAATTTCGTTCCTGTCAATATGAAACGAAACATCATCGACCGCCTTGACAATACCTTCATCTGTTTCAAAGGTAACTGTTATGTTATTAATTTCCAGCAATTTTAAATCCATATTACTCAAGCCTGCTGCATCTCTTCGGGTCATAAGCGTTTCTTATCCCATCACCGACAAATACGCCAAGAAGCATAACAACAAATAATGCCAAAGATGGATAGAGAATAAGCCACCACGCCCATCTGTACTGCTGGGCCTGGAAGAGAAGCTCTCCCCAGCTTGGAGTGGGCGGAGGAAGCCCGAATCCCAGATAGTCAAGCGCCGCAAGCGCTCCTATTGCTCCGACAAGAGAAAATGGGAAAAAAGTTATTACAGGAACCATGGCATTGGGAAGAATATGTTTAAATATTATCTTATATGATGATATTCCCATGCATTTGGCGGCCTCAACAAATTCTTTTTTGCGCAGGCGGAGAAATTCAGCGCGGATATAATAGGAAATCCCTATCCAGTTGAAAAGCCCGTAACAGAATAGGAGTAAAGAAAAACTCCGCCCATAGACCGATCCCATAAGAATCATAATATAAAGAAACGGCAAAGCGCTCCAGACTTCAATAAGACGCTGGCCTGTTATGTCGATCGCCCCACCATAATATCCCTGAACAGCGCCTGAAATAATTCCCAGGATCATTGAACATGCGACAAGCAGCAGGCCGAAAGTAAGCGAAGTTCTCAATCCATAAAGAATTCTGGCTAAAACATCCCTGCCGGCCCCGTCAATCCCCATCAAATGCTCCTTAACCGGCGCAAATGGAAAGCGGATATCATCTTTTTCAAACCTGATTCTGTAAACCCGGTTTTTAACCTTTAAAATAAAAGGATCAATCGTATGCAAAAATCGCTGACCTACCATACTTAGAAGGGTTTTTCTATCTTGAGGCGCAAGAGAGCTCCATATATTCATGCTATTTTGTTTGATTTTGTTTTGAACAGGTTTCAGGCTTTTGTTGAAAACTATTTTTTCTATACTTTGATCTTTTGTCCCGGCCTCTCTGAATGTAAGTCTGACACTTTCCGGCGCTCTTTTACGCAAAAAGTATGTGGATAGAGAAATTACAACTTCCTTTCCTTTATTGCCCATTATTTTTGAAGAAACTAATCTTGGCGCATTTTCATTTGCAAATCGCTTTTCAATCCCCTGCCTTATGTTTTCCGGGATGTTGTAATATTCGGAAAGAAGAACCCCTTTTGCTTGCCCGTCCTTCCTGTTGATAAAAAAGCCGAACGAAGCAGACCTAACAATTGAATAATCCCTTCTAATGTTAACGGTTCCGATCCTGGGCATTTGGGTAAAGACAAGTGTAACATTATCTGAAACTGCAATCGATTTCGGGTCAATGCTTTCAAAGGGACTGTAGGGAATCAGCGGAAAGATCATAAAATTGCCGGCATCTTTTCTAAATGTCGCGCTGTTATTTATGCTTTTGTAATCAGGCCTTGTTTTTTTATTATTTCCGGCAAACAGATCTTCCGGATAAAACTTAATTGCAGGAAAATATGATTTTCCATTAAACCTGACATACAAAGGGATATCGTTGCATATAAGTTCGGAACAAAGACTAATCATATAAAGAATAATCAATATCAACAATGAGATATAAGCGCGCTTTACTTCCTTAAAACGCAATATTCTCATTCTCGTTATCGGGTTTTTAAATATTTTGTAATTTAGCATTCTATACTTTACACGGCTATAAACTGCGATTTTTGAAACGGTCAGGATTATAAAAAATAAAATTAAACCACAAGAACACGAAGATTAGAATTGATGAATTCATAAAAAGTCCATCATACTTCTTAACCGTCATTCCGGCGAAAGACGGAATCCAGTCTTTTCAAGTACTTGCAGATCATCTGGACTCCGGTTTT
>JABMRH010000241.1 GCA_013202725.1 Desulfobacteraceae bacterium | reverse complement strand
GAGTCCAGATGATCCGCAACTACTTGAAAAGACTGGATTCCGGCTTTCGCCGGAATGACGGTTAAGTGGGTTATTCGACTTTTTACGAATTCGTCATAGTTAAATTCATCTTTATCAAGCTCTTAACACCTGACACTTAACACCTAACACATTTCGTAAAAAGTGATTTTTTCACTTTTTACGAATGTATTATCCCTCTTGTGTTATGATTGAAGATGTTTCAATTTTCTTTTTATATGTGAAGATAAAGAAAAGAACAACTCCCAGCATCATAATAATTGATCCAAATGGAAATGCCAGATAGAGATCAAAAGCATCCATCATCAGACCGGCAAAAAGCGACCCAAGCATCATTCCCAGGCTGTGCGCCATTGTCATCAGGCCCATAACCGATCCCATGGCTTTAGTTTTATTGCCTTTTAATATAGCCAGCGCCATGAGAGCAGATATTGATATGCCTCCTCCGAGTCCGAAAAAGAAATTTGCTAAAAACAGTCCTCTGAAACTGCCTGCCCATAGAAATGAATAAAGGGCCAGGCTGATTATCAATCCACCGGTTACAACCATGGCTTTTTTGTTAAGCCTGTCCGCCAGATAACCCATCGGCATATTCAGTGATCCACTGACAAAAACCCCTGTCATAACAAGAATCCCGATCGATGAACTGGAAATAGAAAACTTTAAGTCTGCAAATACAGGAAGAAAGCCCCATATCACTCCGATACATGCTGCATAGGAAAATCTGAAAATAAAAAGTCCGGCAATATTTCTGTCCTTTAATAGCTGTTTCCAGTGTGTTGGTTTCCCTTTGCTTCGGATAATTTTTTCTGAACTTTTTGGGGGAAGTAAACAAGCGGACAATAAAAAGCCGGTAAATGCGAGAAGCCCCATACAGATAAATGAGGCATCCAGATTAAACCTGTCCTTCAGCGCTCCGCCTATAAGAGGCCCGAGACTCAGGCCGAAGAACATGGACATATTAAAAAGGCCCATTGTGAGCCCTTCTCTGTTTGCCGGTGTTATGTCGCCCACATAGGCCAGTATGACCGGCATCATCATGGCAGATGAGATTCCCTGAAAAAACCTTATTATGATAAGGGATTGGACATTATCTGCAAGCAGGAAAGCAAAGGAAATGAGGCTATATAAAAAAAGACCTCCAACAATAAACGGTTTGCGTCCTTTTTTATCTGATAGCCCGCCGAAATACGGCAAAAACAGGGTTCTTGAAAGGGAAAACACACCGAATATTAAACCGATATATATGCCGCTGGCGCCAAGATTATGGGCATAGACCGGGAGCAGAGGGACGACGATCCCAACCCCTGTGACCGTGACAAATATTGAAAAGAACAGAGTCCCAAAAATTTTCTTATTCAGTCTGTTCATTAAAACATCTTTTTAATATCGGCCAGCACAGACTCGACAAGATTTCTTATTTCTGAAAGCCTTTTTTCAGACATGGCTTCAAAACGCAGCACAAGGGCGGGCTGGGTGTTTGATGCGCGAACAAGGCCCCAACCATCATCAAACAGCACACGAACTCCGTCGATATCGATAACATTGTATTTTTCACGGAAATATTCAGTAACTTTTTTTACCACGCTGAATTTTTTATGGTCAGGGCATTCAACCCGTATTTCAGGGGTTGAATAGGTTTTGGGAACATCGGACAGAAGCTCCGACATCTTCTTTCCGGTATCAGCCAGTATTTCGATAAGCCTGCAGGAGGCATATATTGCATCATCAAATCCGAAATATCGGTCGGCAAAGAACATGTGGCCGCTCATTTCGCCCGCAAACTCGGCCTTTTCTTCTTTCATTTTCTGTTTGATAAGGGAATGTCCGGTTTTCCACATAATGGCTCTGCCGCCGTGTTTTTCGATGTCGTCATACATTGTCTTTGAACACTTTACCTCTGATATGAATGTGGCGCCCGGTTTTCTTGACAGGATTTCCCTGGAAAAAATAATCATAAGCTGATCGCCGAAGATCATGTTCCCCTTTTCATCGACAACACCGATGCGATCACCGTCGCCGTCATAACCGATTCCCATGTCGAGGCCTTTTTTCTTTACAAGAGCAATAATATCTTTCATGTTCTTTGCAACTGTTGGATCGGCTTCATGATTTGGAAAGGTTCCGTCCATGTCACAAAAAATATCATGGACCTCACATTTGAGATTTTTTAATATCGGCAAAGCCACCACTCCTGCCGTGCCGTTGCCGGCATCCACGCCGACTTTAATCTGCCTTGATATATTTATATTTTTTTCAATATATTCCATATATGACGGAATAATATTTTCAGATAACACCAAGCCCTTTCCCTGAACAAACGATTGCTCATTAATAATGGCAAGGATTTTCTGGATATCATTTCCATGTATTGAGTCTAAATCGATGCAAAGCTTAAACCCGTTGTATTCTTTAGGATTGTGGCTGGCTGTAACCATTACGCCGCCTTCCAGCGCAAGCTGCTTGATTGAGAAATAAAAGACCGGGGTCGGGCATACACCGATATCGACCACATTACAGCCGGTTGACAGCAAGCCTTCGATGATTTTTTCTGAATACAGGTCCGAAGTCAATCTGCAGTCTCGGCCTACGCTGAGATTTGAATGACCGCGCTTTTTAAGGAATGTGCCGACCCCTTTTCCGATCAATACGACATCAGCTTCGGTCATGTCCTTGCCGGCAATTCCCCGGATGTCATATTCTCTGAATATTTCCGAGTTCATAGTAGACTCCTTTAAGTGTTAAGTGTTAGGTGTTAGGTG
>JABMRH010000240.1 GCA_013202725.1 Desulfobacteraceae bacterium | reverse complement strand
TTTTCCATCATTTCAATAATGCGGGCTGCTCTGTTATATCCTATGCGCAAATGACGCTGTATCATAGATATCGATGCCTGCCCTGTCTTTGTAATGAGGGCTACGGCATCATCATATCTTTCGTCATGTTCCTGATTATCTGATGCCTCCTTTTCTTCGACAACCCTTTCTGTTACAGCCTGATCATATTCGGGTCTTTTCTGGTTTTTCAAAAATTCCGTAATCCTTGCAATTTCTCCCTCTGATATTAATGCCCCATGGATACGCTGAAGACCGGCAGTTCCAGGGGGCACAAAAAGCATATCTCCGTTTCCCAGTAAATTCTCCGCCCCGTTTGCATCAATTATAGTTCTTGAATCAGTCTTGGATGAAACCTGAAAAGAAAGACGAGTAGGAAAATTTGCCTTAATTATGCCGGTCAGAATATCCACCGAAGGCCTCTGGGTGGCAAGCAATAAATGAATCCCCGCTGCCCTGGCCATCTGTGCGAGTCGTGTCAATGCCACTTCGACATCCCGTGAAGCCGCCATCATAAGATCTGCGAGCTCATCAATTACGATAACGATATATGGCATTTTTTTCAGGGAATCCCCTTCTTCTTTCCCGATTTCCTTTTCTACCTTTCTGTTATACTGATTTATATTTTTTGCTTTTTTTTCGGAAAGCATTTCATATCGCTTTTCCATTTCATGCACAGCCCAGAATAGAGCATTAGTCGCTTTTTTGACATCTATCACCACAGGAGTAATAAGGTGCGGGATACCATCATAATTTGAAAGTTCTATCCTTTTTGGATCAATCATGATGAATTTTACATCTTCCGGGTTTGCTTTGTACAATATACTGCAAATCATAGCATTTAAGCCCATACTCTTGCCTGTTCCCGTTGCGCCCGCGATCAACAGATGCGGCATGCTATGCAAATCAGATACAACAGCGTTGCCGACAATATCCTTCCCAAGGCAGATGGTTAGAGGAGACCTGGCTTTTTCAAAAACAGGGGAGATAATAATTTCCTTAAATCCAACTGTCTCTCTTGTGCTATTCGGGATCTCAATTCCGATTACCGCCTTCCCGGGAATAGGGGCCACGATTCTGATGCTTATCGCTCGAAGGGCAAGAGCCAGATCGTCTGTTAAGCCGACTATTTTGTTAATCTTCACACCCGGGGCAGGCTCATATTCAAAGGTTGTAACAACAGGGCCCGGTAATATACCGACAACTTTTCCTTTGACGCTAAAATCTTCCAGCTTTTTTTCAAGAAGTTTTGACTGCATTCGTAAGTTTTCATCATTGGCGGAAATCGGCGGAGATTGAGGGTTGTCAAGCAAATTGACGGAAGGCAACTGAAACCCTGTTTCGCTGCGCATGAATTTAAATACTTCCTGTTTTGGAACCGGGGTATTTTTAATATGCTTTGCTTCAGGTGTTTTTATCTGTACTTTTTTTTCTTTTTCATTCCTATACTCCTTTTTTATTTTTGAAAGCTTTTTGGCCTTTGCCCTTCGCTCTTTCCATATGATAATCAATGTCTTTATGCGGTTTAAAGCAATAACAGCCATCCTCCAGCAGAGCTTTATAAAACTAATTATGGAAAAACCGGTTGCGAGAATAAAACCGATTATCCACACAAGGATTAGTATAATGGCGGCGCCTGTGGAATTGGCATATTTTACAAGAAATGATTTTAGCGGAATGCCGATTATGCCGCCTGATGAAAATTTACTTCCAAAAATGAGGTAATGGTTTTGCTGAAATGCCAGAAGACTTCCGGTTGTTATAACCAGCAGAATGCCGCCGACTATCGTCAAAACAACTGCTCTGCGGGGATGCTTGCAAAAAAAATGAATGCTCGCAAAAAGCAATAAAACCGGAAGCCAGAATGCTCCAAGCCCAAACAGACCTATAAAAACGCTTGCCAAATGGGATCCAAATGTTCCAAAAAGGTTGTGGGTAGAGCCTAAGGCCTTTGCGTTGTGAATCGAAGGGTCCGCGGGGCTGTAAGACAAAAGACTGCCCAGCATAAAAATAACGAGAAAAAACAGCAGAATCCCTATAATTTCCTTGCGCATAAGTCTCTTTTTCAGTAACGGTTCACGGTTACCTTTTTATTATATTTCAATAATAAAGAGAAGTATTACCGGATGTCGTTTTATTGTAAAATAGAAATATTCCCTTAAGGCTTTTTGAATCATCGATCGTATTTTGTCAGTCCGATCAGGCGTCTCAGGCGCCATTTCTTCTACAATCTCTAAGATAACACACTGTGCATCTTCCAGAAGATGTCCTGTTTTGGTTTCAAACACAAAACCACGGGAAACAACGTCAGGCCCGTATACCACAATTCCTGTTTCTTCGTCAAAGGCCATGGTTACGGCAACAATACCGTCCTCTGACAGAATACGCCTTTCCTTAAGCACGCTCCAGCCTACATCTCCAATGCCTTTGCCGTCGATCAGCACCCGGCCTGTTGCAACTTTTTCCTGAACTCTTCCCCCATTTTCATCAAACTTAATTATCTGACCGTTTTCAGCAAAAAGAATTCTGTCCTTTGAAATACCCATCTGCTCGGCCAGCCGTGCATGAAGAATTAAATGCCTGAATTCCCCGTGAATCGGAGTAAAATACTCTGGTTTCGTCAAATTGATCATCCGCTTTAATCCTTCTTGAAAAGCATGACCTGATACGTGGATATCAGATATTTTCTCATAAATAACATCAGCCCCTCGTCTGTAAAGGCTGTTGATAATCTTAGCAATCGCCTTTTCATTTCCTGGAATGAATTTTGATGAAAGAACAACTGTATCATCCTCTTTAATTGTTGTCTGGGCATGACTGCCGCCGGCCATTCTGGCAAGGGCGGACATGGGTTCTCCCTGGCTTCCGGTAGTAATTATTATTATTTCATCATCAGGGAAGTCATTGGCCTGCTTAGCATCGATTTCCATTCCTTTAGGGACACGAATATAACCAAAATCTTTGGCAATCCTTACATTTGTTTTAATGCTTCTTCCATCAAAAACGACCTTTCTGCCTTTTGCCTTTGCAATATCGATTATCTGCTGTATCCTGGTAATGCTGGAGGCAAAAAGAGCGACAATTATTCGCCCGCTGCTCTGTTCAGTAATCTTTGAAAGTGTCTCACCTACCTCCTGGTCTGAGATAGCATGTCCCTCCCTTTCAACATTTGTTGAATCCGACATCAGCAGCAGAACACCCTCCTCGCCGCACTTGGCAAACCTGTTTACATCGGTCATTAAGCCGTCGATCGGGGCCTGTGAAATTTTAAAATCACCTGTGTGGACAACAAGACCAAAAGGGGTTTTGATGGCAAGACCCACCCCGTCCACAATGCTGTGACAGACACGGATAAACTCAAGTTCAAAAACACCGAATTTAAGTTTTTCTCCTGGAGAAACTTCATGCAATGATACGGTTGACAGGATGCCATGTTCTTCAAGTTTGTGCTTTACGATACCCAGAGTAAAGGGGGTCCCAAAAACAGGCACATTTATTTCCCTGAGCAGATAAGGCAAAGCCCCGATATGATCTTCGTGCGCATGCGTTAAAACAATCCCTGAAAGCTTGTGCTTGTGGTGTCTGATATAATTAAAATCGGGAATTACAATATCAACTCCCAGCATATAGTCTTCAGGAAACATTAACCCTGCATCAACTACAAAAAGGGTATCACCATACTCAAAGACCATCATATTTAGGCCGATTTCTCCCAACCCGCCCAATGGTATTATTTTTAACATTATGATTGTTCTTTTTTTCTGTTATAAAATGATTCACAGATGACATGTCTGACTTTCTTCAGAAGATCATCCTTTGTCTTTCTGGTGTACCCTGCTGATTCAATTGGCTCCTTTATCTCCAGCAGCACCTTCCCTGGTTTTACAAAAACCCTGTTTTTAAGCATAAGCGGTCTTAAACCATGAATAATAACCGGAACAATCGGAACTCCGGAATCAACAGCTAAAACAAAACCACCCTTTTTGAAGGGTCTGATATTTCCATCATAGCTGCGAGTGCCCTCCGGAAAAATTAAAACCGAAACTCCGTTTCGAATAATCCTTGCCGCATTGCTTAAGCTTTTAAAAGCAGACTTGCGATTAGATCGGTCTATGCTTATATGGCCGGCCCTTCCCATTGCATAGCCGAAAATAGGTATATTAAAAAGCTCTGCCTTTGCAAGCCATCTAAACTGAACAGGAAGATAGGCCTGAAGAATTGGAATGTCAAAATTTCCCTGGTGGTTGGACATGTATATGTAAGAATTGGAACGATCTATGTTGGAAAAATCGATAACTTCGACTTTGATACGGCTTGCAGCAAGTATAAATCGTGCCCATATTGCCGCAACTTTATTTGGCATATCACCGCTTTTTGTTATAAAAGAAATAATAATTGCCGAAATACTGAAATAAATTGTTACAAGCACAACCCATATAACAATTAACGGAGTTCGTATCATGGTGATATCCATTGATCATACAACATGCAAAAAAACATGTAACATAAAAATCTCATGTTTTGATCTCAAGCTTCTCGAATATAGCGTCAACAACCCGGATAAACCAGTTACGCTGTTTTTCTGTTGCATAGCCGATACAGTTGCATCTAATTATGTTTTTGCTGCGCACCAGAAGTTCGCAAGCCATAATCGTCGGTTCTAAATCAATGGCAAAATAAAATGGCTGACATTTGGTATGCTCTGCCTGGACATTGCTAAGAATGTCCTGATCAAGCGGCATCCAGTAAATATCATCTAAACCGGAAGCATCAAGATTCTCATCCAGATAAGCCCTGATCTTTTCATAATCCGCGGGTCTCAGCTCATCAATTACATACTGTTTCATAATAGTAAAATTATCACAGTTAATTTTTACCTTCAAGACGAATGTTAAATTAAGTGTTTTGTGTTTTGCAAATCTTATCAAAATATATTATACTATATGTTGTATTTATGCAACAAAATTATACAGCAATTTGTGCTTTTTGCTTTACAAAGCGGCTATTTTCTGCTATTTGTTTTTTATTTAAATAGAAATGTTTTTTTGAGACCTTAAACCAATAACACAGGAGATTTCCCTGCATGAAACTTAAAAGGTTGGAAATAGCAGGATTTAAATCATTTCCTGATAAAACCTCCATTGAATTTCATCCCGGTATTTCTGCGGTCGTCGGCCCAAATGGTTGCGGCAAAAGCAATATAGTTGATGCTCTAAGATGGGTCATGGGAGAACAAAGCGTAAAGCAACTCCGCGGAAAATCTATGGAAGATGTTATATTTGCCGGTTCAAACGGTAAACCTTCATTGAACATGGCAGAGGTTGCCTTAACAATTTCCAACGACAATGGTGATGCTCCTGAAGAATTAAAGGATTTTACGGAAATCATGTTAACAAGACGCCTTTACCGATCAGGCGAAAGCGTCTATTCAATAAACAAACACGCCTGCCGCCTCAAGGACATACATAATATATTTCTTGGAAGCGGCATGGGAGCAAAATCATACGCTGTAGTTCAACAGGGAAACATAGGCGCAATCACTGAAGCAGGACCTGAAGAAAGAAGGCTTTTCATTGAAGAGGCGGCAGGAGTCACCCGTTATAAAAACCGCAAAAATGAAGCTCTTCGAAAAATACAGAGCACCAAGCAGAATCTTTTACGCGTTGCAGACATAATTGCCGAAGTAAAGCTGCAAATGGCCGGCCTAAAACGTCAGGCCAAAAAGGCCGAAATTTACAAAAATTATCAGCACAGTATCATGCATCTCGATATTCTCATAGCGCTGCATTATTATGATGATTATGCCCGGCAGATAGAAGAAACCGACCTTTTGTTAACAAGCCTTAATGACACAAATATTGAGCATACATCAAAACTAAAGAAACTCGATGCCGCTGTAGAAGAAATTAAATTCCAGCGCTCACAAAAAACACAGGAAATCTCGGATCAAAAAGCCCGTAAATTTGAATACCAGCGCGCTATAGACAAAGTGGAAAATGATCTGGCCCATTTTCGCACAGACATTGAGAGGCTTGGCAGTGAAGCAGAGGAACTTGAGGTTGATCGTAAAAATCTGGAAGAAAAAAACCAAAATATTTTATCGGAAATCTCTCAGGTTAAAAATCAGAATGAAAGCCTGAAAGAGAAAATAAAAAATGTTACATCTTCGTTAGGCCGGAAACGGTCCGCATCGCAAGAAATTAGAGATAAATTATCAGAGCTCAGCCGGAAGATAGAAGCTTATAAAACAAACCTTATGGACATGGTTGCACGGGAGGCGCGATATAAAAACATTTATCAAAACGCCGCAAACAACAAGGAAACCCTTAAACGGCGTCTAAAAAGAATCAACGAAGAAAAAGGTGCTGCAAGCAAGAAGGTAATATCGACGCAAAATCTGGAAAGCAAAGCCAAAAACCGGCTTAATTCTTTAATAGCTGAAGTTGGAGAGATAAACAGGCGTATTGACGCTATGCAGGAGCAATTTGTTGAAAAAAGCGATCTGCTTGGCAAACAGGTTAAGCTGGTCCAAACCCTGGATCTTGAACGCAATAAAGCCAGATCACAACACTTGACCTTAAAGAAAATGGAAGATAACTTTGAGTGGTACAAAGACGGCGTCAGAGCCATAATGAAAGCTCAAAGCCAAACTCCCCCCGTGGATCTGGATCAAAACAGTAAAGCGCCGGCAAACCAGCATAAACTTGCAGCCAGCGCCATTGGCCTGATAGCAGATATTATCGAGCCGGAACCATCCTTTGAAACTGCGGTGGAAGCCGTCCTTGGAGAATCCCTTCAATACATTCTTGTAAAGGATCAAGAAGCGGGTCTTTGTTCTATAAACTATCTTCAATCAACCAGCGCTGGTCGTAGCGGGTTTATTCCGGTTTCATCCATCAAGCAAATAGATTGCAACCATGAAAAAATGCCGGATGTTCAAAAAAGGCTGATAAATCATATTTCTATAAAGCAGGGATTTGAAAAAATAATTGAAGCCCTTTTAGGACATGTAGTTGTTGCTTCTGATATTGAAGAAGCAATAACTACATATAACAACAATGGCCTGTTGCAAACCATTGTTACCAAAAACGGAGATATTGTCTCCCATCAGGGGATTATGATCGGTGGAAGCAAAGACAATGGAATCGGCATCCTTGCGAAAAAACAAAAGCTCAAAGAGCTTGACCGGCAGATTAACAGGTTGGATCAGCAACTGATAACCGCCCGTAATGACCAAAAAGAACTGGAAACCGAAGTTCGCAAAATTGAAAGCAAGATGCAAAAAGAGATAGAGCACAAAAACACTGTCAGACAAAATGAAATCGAAGCAGAAAAGTTCCTTTACAAGACAACAGAAGATCTGAAGCATGCCCGTAATCATCTTGAAATCATATGTCTCGAGCAGGATCAGCTTCTGGGCGAAAAGAGCGACATTGATGAAGAAATGGCTAAATACAACAAAGAGTTGTCTGAAATCACAAACAGTGTAAAAATCGCTCAGGACAAAGTTACGGAAACATCAAAAAAAATAGACTCAGCATCTTATGAAATGGAGAATTTTAATCAAAGTGTCATTGATCTCAATCTCGAGTTAACAGCCTTAAATGCAAAACTGGAAAACAGCAACAATACTTTAAAACGGCTTGAAGAATTTTCTGATGACGGAGTAAAGCGGCTCGGGCAACTTTCCCTGGAAATTAAACAAAAAAAACAAAAAAAACAAGCTTTCAAACAAAAAGTTATTGAATATGAACAGAGCCTTTCCAGCATGTATGATGATATGAAATCCCTTGAACAGGTGCTTGAAAGCTATGAGACTGAGTATCAAAGCATAGCTGTCAAGCTGCAGGAAAGCGACGGCATTGTGTCAGATATAAACAGCAAGCGTGAAGAAGTCTTGCAAAAAATCCGAATGCTTGAACTTGAGCAATCACAGCGTCATATAAAACAGGATGCCATTTCAAACCGCCTGACGGAACTTTATCATAAACCCATTTCACAACTAAGGACGGATTCATCTGAAGCCCAGGAAATGCCTGTAGATAAGATGGAAGATAAGCTTGCAGAGTATAGAAAAAAGATTGCAAATATCGGCGATGTCAATCTTAGCGCCATTAAGGAATATGAACAGCTCAAGACCCGGTTTGACTTCCTGAATAAACAGTACGACGATCTAATTAAAGCGCTGGAGGATCTTCAAAATGTAATTAAGAAGATAAACAAAATTACTCAAAAGCGTTTTATTAATACTTTCAACCTGATTAATACAAAACTCAACGAGGTTTTCTCCCGTCTTTTTGATGGAGGCTCGGCCAGGCTCATACTCACACATCCGGACAAGCCCCTTGAAACAGGGGTGGAGCTGATGGTCCATCCACGAGGAAAAAAACTTACCAGAATAAGTCTTCTTTCCGGAGGAGAAAAAGCCCTTAGCGCTATTGCCTTTATCTTCTCCATATTCTTAATTAAGCCTACATCATTCTGCCTTATGGATGAAATCGATGCGTCGCTTGATGACGCCAATATTTTCCGGTTTAATGATCTGCTGAAAATTATTGGAGAAAAATCTCAGATTATTATAATCACCCATAATAAAAAGACTATGGAATTCGCTGATATGCTGTTCGGCGTCACCATGGAAAAACAGGGCATTTCCAAGATGTTGTCAGTCAACCTGATGAATTCGTAAAAGGTTATAAAATATATCATGGCTTTTAACCGGTTAAAAGACAATCAATCAGCAGAACCCATCGGTTTTTTTAAACGCTTAAAACAAGGGCTGGCCAAGACCCACGAAATTTTTACAACAGATATTGACCGGCTTTTTACAGGCAAAAGAAAGGTTGATGATGATCTGTTAGAGGAGCTTGAAGAGCTTCTTATTACCTCTGACATGGGGGTTCAGACCAGCATGGGTCTTATAGAAAACATTTCAAAAAAAACTGCGGAAATATCCGGCCCCGATCAACTGAAAGATGCACTGAAAGAGGAAATATTCTCCATTCTTAATATGCATTTGCCGGTCCCATCATCTGAAAAGATCACCTCAAAGCCTCACGTCATAATGGTAATAGGTGTTAACGGCGTCGGCAAAACCACTACCATAGGAAAACTGGCGGCAAAATATGCTCGCGAAGGGAAAAAGGTTCTGATAGTCGCCTCTGATACCTTTAGAGCGGCGGCAATAGAACAGCTCTCAATATGGGCCGATAGAGCGGGCGCAGGAATAGTAAAGCACAAAGACAATGCAGACCCCGCCGCTGTTGCGTACGATGGCATGGAAGCAGCGATTGCCAGAGGGGTTGATATCGTGCTTGTAGACACTGCGGGAAGGCTTCACACAAAGACAAACCTGATGGAAGAGCTTAAAAAGATCAAGCGGACCATTTCTAAAAAGCTGCCGGATGCGCCGCATGAAATACTGCTGGTACTTGATGCAACAACCGGCCAAAATGCTCTGCCTCAGGCCAAAGTGTTCCACGATGCGCTCGGTGTTACCGGTATTGCTATTACAAAACTTGACGGAACAGCCAAAGGGGGCATGGTCGTCAGCATAAGCGGCTCTCTTCCAATTCAGCTAAAGTATATCGGGATCGGAGAAAAAATCGACGATCTCCGGGAATTTGATCCAAAACAGTTTGTTGCTGCCCTGTTTTAACCAACTAAATTTAGGTAACCATGCAATTTTTTTGATGAGGCTTGATTTTTATAGTTAAATAGATATAAAATTTATAAAATCCCAAATTTCAAGCATCAAATTAC
>JABMRH010000032.1 GCA_013202725.1 Desulfobacteraceae bacterium | reverse complement strand
GGACAGGGAATTTCCCCCCGTAAGGAATTGGATCCTTTTTAGATTCGCTCGCTAACCCCTCAGCCCCGATTCATCGGGACGGGGAATGCGCTCGCTATTGCGGTTCAATTAAAGTGTAAGATAATTATATGAATTCTAATCCCAACGAAAAAAACAGATTCAAGGAATCACTTCTAAACAAAAACGCGTTTGCCATAACGTGCGAACTGGTCCCTGGCAGAGGGTCCAGAAGCAGGGTACAGGACAATCTCCTTGCTTTTGCTGAAAAGGCCGCCTTTGGAGGAAAAATCCAAGCCTTGAGCATTACGGAAAATGCAGGCGGGCATCCGGCCCTTAGCCCGGGGGTATTGGGGAAAGAGATCTTAAAGCTCGGAATCGAGCCTCTTGTGCACTTGACGTGTAAGGATAGAAATCGAAATCAGATGGAAAGCCGTTTGTTTGCGCAAGGCAGAGAGAAAATGCACAATCTTCTTGTCATGGGCGGGGACTATCCTCGTTACGGTTTTAAAGGGTTTGCCAAACCGGTATTTGATCTGGACACGGTGCAGCTTATAGCAATGGTTGATGAGATGACCAGGGGATTTGAGGTGGAAAAGAATGCGCCCGGGGGTGGGACCAAACTCCCTCCCATCCCTTTTTTCAAGGGGTGTGTTATTTCTCCTTTTAAGAAGCTCGAAGCAGAATTAATGACCCAATATTTTAAGCTGCACAAAAAGATTGCCGCTGGCGCCGATTTTGTCATTACCCAGGTAGGATTTGACGCGCGCAAGTTTGATGAGGCGCTCCGGTATATGCGACAAAACGGCCTGGGCATCCCGATACTGGGAAATGTATATATACCGAGCATGACTGTGGCTTCAGTCATGCATCAGGGATTGGTCCTTAAACCGGAAGTCCTCCTGGATCAACTATTTTATGAAAAATCGAGGATCGATACAAACCCGTTGAATGATACCCACCGAATTAATTGAGTGTCTTTAAAGCGTTGCGCAAACAATCGTTGCTTTTAACTGTCATCTTTATCATTTCTTTGACGTGTTCCGAACTCTTATTCTTTCCTGCTGTCTCCAGTTGTTCGGCAAGCATCTCATATTCCTGATGATGATGATCATTGTGTGTGATCCAGTTCTCCAGCCTGATTCTTGTCTTTTCAATAAAATCCATTAAGAAAGCCTCCTTTATCTAATATTCCACCAACAAAATACTGTGATCAACCAGACTCATCTCCAAAAACAAAAAGCCAGAAAGCTGACAGGCATTCTAACCTGTTTTCACCTTCCTGGCTTTATTTTAGTCGCGGTGCGAAGCTAAGCTAAGTTGAAATCCGATTTTTATAGTAAAAATGCAGCTTCTTACTGCACGTTTATCCATATGATGTTTATCGTTAAACAGTCAAAGTGAGATTGTCAACACAAAAATGGTCGCCTGCACTTCATCTACAATCTTACTCGGATATTGGGGACAGAAAAAAGGCAGAAAAAAAGGCTTGACATGCAGAAGCTTTATGTTTTAATCATTATTAAAACAATGAACTAGAAGTTCATTTTAGTATCCAAATAAATAAAATTTTTTCTTTATCATATCTGATAATTCAGATATGCACTTAAGGTCAAAAAGAGAAGACCTTAAGGCTTAAATCTTACTTATAATAAAAAAAGCCATGAAGGCTTAAACTGGGGTTATTTTCCTCAGCAGAGGCTTCATGGCTTTTTTTTGGTTGAAAACCTTGGTGGTATTTTTGAGAAAGTGGGTGATAGCCTGGCTTACTTACTAATCGGAGTAATGTTTGGCCGAAGAGACGGGAGTTAGATAACATAGATAGAGGCAGATTTGATTCGCTTTTCAAAAAAAGCCAATAGTCTATTTGGCCGGAATCAAAGAGGAAAAGGAGAAAATCATGAGAAAAATAGAAAATGTGATGTACCAGATGAACGCTTCCAGAGGAGTTGACCCGGACAATATATATTTTGTTCAGGTCGACCCCACCAAATGCGAGGCATGTGGGGAATGCGAAAAGCATTGCGGGACAGGAGCTATTCAGGCCATAAACGAGGAAGGCATCCGCCAGGTGGTTAACCCGGCGGCCTGCATGAATTGCGGCCAGTGTTTGATCAACTGTCCTTACGACGCCATTTACGAAGGCGTGTCTTTTGTTGACGAAATATTTGAGAAATTGAAAAACCCGGACACTGTGGTTGTATCCATGCCTGCGCCAGCGGTACGCTATGGTTTAGGCGAGTGTTTCGGCTATCCCACGGGTGCCTATGTGGGCGGCAAGATGCATGCTGCCTTGAGAAAGCTTGGTTTCGATTTTATCTGGGATAATGAATGGACAGCAGATGTAACTATCATGGAGGAAGGAACCGAACTTATACAGCGAGTGAAAAAACCGAGCAAGGACAAGCCTCTTCCCCAGTTTACCTCGTGCTGTCCGGCGTGGATCAAGTTTGCGGAAACATTTTACCCCGACCTGTTACCACATATCTCCACCTGCAAATCGCCCATCGCTATGCTGGGCCCACTTAGCAAAACTTACGGCGCACACGAGACGAATATCCCGGCTCAAAAAATCTACACTGTCTCGATCATGCCCTGTATTGCCAAGAAGTATGAGGGGATGAGACCTGAGATGGCCGACAGCGGATTTCAGGACATCGATGCAACCATCACTACCAGGGAGCTGGGCTACATGATCAAGGAGGCTGGAATTAACTTCAAAAGTTTACCTGACCAGGAACCAGATCCAGCCCTGGGTATGTCCACCGGTGCGGCCACTATCTTTAGCAACAGTGGTGGCGTTATGGAGGCGGCCCTCCGCCTTGCATACGAGGTCCTGTCTGGGAAAAAACTCGAAAACCCTGACATCAAGGTCGTTCGCACCCATGAAGGCATCGGCACCGCCGGCATCAAAGTGCCGAACTTCGGCACGGTCAAGGTCGCAGTGGCCAGCGGGCTTTCCAACGCGGCTAAACTTTGCGATGAGGTCAGGGCCGGCAAGTCTCCACATCATTTCATCGAGATCATGGCATGCCGGGGCGGATGCGTTAACGGCGGCGGGCAGCCGCTTGATCCTGATGTTCGCACAGCTTCTCTGTTCAGGAGCATTGTCGCCAGGGTAAACAGAAAGTACAGAATGAGAAAAGTAGCCTGATAAAGGAGGAAATATGAAAGATAAAATGAAAATGACGAGACGCGTCTTCATCAAGGCCGCCGGTATTACAGCCGGGTATGCGGTTTTGAGCTTTAACATAGGCTTCAACATGACCAGGCAAGCCTGGGCCGCGGCAAAAGATTTTCTCGGTGTAAGGCAGAAATCTGTTTATGATGCGGATGCAAAAGTCTACAAGTACAGAAAGTCCCAGGATAACCCGATGATAACAAAGCTCTATGACAAGAAGCACGGGTTTTTGCATGGGGGTCCGTGCGGGCATATGTCTCACCGGCTGCTGCATACCCACTACTATGATCGCAGTGCAGGCGTGAAGGCCCTCAAGGCAAAGGGCTTCAAGCTGGCCATTTAAAGATTATACCATTGCAACAAACAACACCTGCCGGGAAGGATTCGGTCTGAACCATAGGGTGGGGTTTTCCAGAAACCTTATTCATTCCCGTAAAAAAGTTTCTACCTGACCGGGCAGCCTCTTTCCTCTGGAAGCTCCTACCTTATTCAGCCTGTCCAATTCTTCTTTCGCAAAGCATGTTGGAATTTCGCGAAAACCGTATTTTCTGATTTAATCAATTTAATTATAAGGAGGGGAACAAGATGGACAAGCGGATTGCAGTGATAGGCATAATTATTGAGGACAGAAAAAAGGCTGCGCCAAAAGTCAACGAAATACTGAACCAATATGGAGAGATAATTGTAGGTCGCGTGGGGATTCCATATCGTGACAGAGGGTTAAATGTTATTGCCCTTATCGTGGATGGCACAACCGATGAATTGGGGGCCTTAACAGGAAAATTAGGCATGATTGAAAAGGTTGAGGTTAAATTGGCCTTATCCAAAATCTAAAGAATGAAAAACAGGGGGCATTAAAAGATGGAAACAAAGGATTGGATAAATGGCGTAATCAAAGAAGAAGAGATTACACGATACCTGGAAAACGGAAAAGATTTTATAAATGATGGGGAGATATGGCAAAAACTTGAAACCAACAAGAATCCGGAACCTCAGAAGGTCAGGGATATCTTGAAAAAATCGTTTGCCATAGAAACGCTGGAGCCAGATGAAACTGCTGCATTGCTGAATGTAGAAGATGAAGAGTTGCTTGAAGAAATGTTCGATATGGCAGGTAAGGTAAAGAAAAAAGTTTACGACAATCGCATCGTTACATTTGCCCCGCTATACTGTAGCAACCTTTGTGTAAACAATTGTCTGTACTGTGCATTTAGAAAAGAAAATCACGTTGAAAAAAGAAGAAGGCTGACACTGGAAGAAGTAAGAAATGAAGCCCGGGTGCTTGCAGGCAAAATTGGACATAAACGCCTCATCGTGGTCTATGGAGAGCATCCTTCCTCAGATGCAAATTACATTGCAGATACAATAAAAGCCATATACGAGGTCAATGTAGAAACAAAAAATGGAAACGGAAATGCACAGATCAGAAGGGTCAATATAAATGCCGCACCAATGTGCATCGATGACTTTAAGATGTTGAGAGAAGTGGGTATCGGAACATACCAGGTATTTCAGGAAACATACAGCCATGAAGCCTATAAATTGGTTCATCCTGCCGGAACAATCAAATCGAATTACCAATGGAGACTGTATGCCCTGCACAGAGCGGTCGAGGCAGGTATTGACGATGTGGCCATTGGAGCTTTATTCGGTCTTTACGACTGGAGATTTGAGGTAATGGGACTTCTTTACCATGCAAGAGAGCTGGAAAAACGCTTCGATGGCTTAGGGCCTCACACCATCTCATTCCCACGCCTTGAGCCGGCGGCAAATACACCCTTTATTGAGGAATCAAAACACAAGGTTTCTGACAGAAACTTCAAAAAACTTGTCGCGATAATCAGACTTTCCGTTCCCTATACCGGCATGATCATTACCGCCAGGGAAAGAGCGGATATCAAAAGAGATGTAATACCCGTAGGATGTACACAGACGGATGCATCTACCAGAATAGGGATTGGCGCTTACTCTGACAAATATAGTGAGCAGGAAGCAGAAAGGCAACAGTTCGTTCTGGGCGATACCAGAAGCCTGGATGAAGTAATAGGAGAATTTGCTGAAAGTGGATACATTACATCCTTCTGTACAGCAGGTTACAGGTGCGGGAGAACAGGGAAACATATTATGAACCTGTTGAAATGCGGAAAAGAGGCCCATTTTTGTAAGCTCAACGCCGTACTTACTTTCAGGGAATGGCTTGACGATTTTGCAGGTGATAAAACAAAGAAAGCAGGAGAAAAAATAATAAAGAAAGAGATAGATGAAATTAAGGAGAAAAAACCTTCTGTATATCCAAAATTGATGGAATGCTACAAGAGGATTGAAAATGGAGAAAGAGACATCTACTTCTAAGGAAGATTTAATAAAAAAACTTATATATGTGGCAGACCTTGTTAAAGAAAAATATAATGTCAGCATTTGGTTTGCTGAAATTTTAGGGAAAAGATGGTCGTATATTGCGGGTCAGAAAGAGGGGGAGATTTCCCTTCTCCCTCCGGAGCGAATTGAGCTAAGTGAGCGATTCGGTATTGTATCGGACATGTGGGAAAGAATACCAGTTAATGAAAGAAAAAAACTCATATCATCACTTAAAGAAACGATAAAATATGGATAGGGATGAAATCTTACACTATTTAAAAACCTCCAACAGGAATGGAGATCTGTTTCAGAAGGCGGATGAGACAAGAAAAAAACACTGCGGAGACAAAGTACATTTAAGAGGTATTATCGAATTTTCTAACCATTGCTGCCGTAATTGTCTTTATTGTGGCCTGAGAAGGGATAATAAAAAAATAAAACGTTACCGGATGCCCCCTCAAGAAATTGTGGCCCTGGCCTTAAAGATCGCCAGGAAGGGGGTGAAGACCATTGTTTTACAATCAGGCGATGATTTTTGGTACAAGCGCAAGACCATTGCCTCCATCATCACTAACATTAAAAAACAGACCGATGCGGCTATCACCCTTTCTTTGGGGGAGCGCCCCTTAGATCACTATCGAAACTGGCGGGATGCCGGAGCAGACAGATACCTCATGAGGCACGAAACAGCAAATCCAAACCTTTATGAAATGCTCCATCCAGGAAAATCATTAATAGAAAGGCTTTCTTTACTTTCGGCGCTAAAGGATATGGGCTATCAAATTGGGGCAGGAAATATTGTCGGGATTCCGGGACAGGACTTAAAGGATCTTGCAGAAGATATATGGCTTATCAAGGAATTAGACTCGGACATGGCAGGTATCGGTCCTTTTATTCCGCAAAAAGATACACCACTCTCTAACTGTCCACCAGGCGACCTTGAACTTACATTAAGGGCTCTGGCATTGATTAGGATAACCAGTAAAAATATTCATCTCCCTGCTACCACTGCTGTGGCTACCCTGGACAGAAAAGAAGGTCTGCTTATGGCACTTAAGGCAGGGGCAAATGTGATCATGCCGGATTTTACTCCCCAAAGATACTCGCAAAAGTATCAAATCTATGACAACAAACAGAATATTACCCTGGATATGGCTAAAGCCGTTATATTTAAGGCGAAAAGAGAAACAGGAAAAGACAAAGGAGATTCCTTAAAATGCAGGCATTACAAAAGACACCCAGAGGCCTAAGACTCCATATTGCCATCTTTGGCCGCAGGAATGTAGGAAAATCCACTCTTCTTAACGTCCTGACTCGCCAGGATGTATCCATTGTTTCGGACGTTGCCGGAACCACCACTGACCCTGTAGAAAAGGCTATGGAACTCTTACCTATCGGCCCGGTTTTATTTATCGATACAGCAGGAATTGATGATATTGGAGCATTAGGAGAAAAAAGAGTTTCCAAAACATATAAGGTGTTTGATCGTGCAGATATTATAATACTTGTAACAGAAGCCAATGCTTGGACCTTTTATGAAAAGGAAATTATTTTTGAGGCCGAAAACAGGAAAATACCCATTCTGGTTGTATTTAATAAGATGGATCTATTCTCCACCAAAAAAGAGGTAAAGAAAAAGCTTAAAGAGGAAGGGGTGCCATATTGTGAAATTTCATGTTTTTTTTCGGAAAATACAGAAATAAATGGCAAGGTATATGGGTATAGCAAAGAAAAATGGGCTGTTACTGCTCTGCTCAAACAAAAGATAATAGCGCTTCTCCCTAAGGATTTTATTACACCTCCTCCGCTTGCAAGCGACCTTGTCAGTGGAGACGGTTTTGCTGTATTAGTAATCCCGATAGATAAAGAAGCGCCAAAGGGAAGGATCATTCTGCCACAGCAACAAGTTTTAAGAGACCTTCTGGATAAAAATGAAAAGATCCTTGTAGTAAATGAAAAAAATCTACTTGAAGCTATTTGTGATTTAAAAGAAAGGCCGGAAATTATCATTACTGACTCCCAGGCCTTTGGCGAAGTTTTTTCTCATGTTCCAGGAGATATTCTTACAACCAGCTTTTCTATCCTTTTTGCGCGGTTCAAAGGAGACTTGATAGATTTAGTAAAGGGAGCAAACACAATAGATAAGCTAAAACCACAGGACAATGTGCTTATTGCAGAAGCTTGCACTCATCATCCAATAGGGGATGATATAGGAAGAGAAAAAATACCCGGATGGATCAAAAAAAGACTGGGCTTTGATATTGATTTTGATATTTCAAGTGGCAGAGACTACCCGCAAGAATTGGAAAAATATAAACTCATTATCCATTGTGGCGCATGTACCCTTAACCGAAGAGAGATGTTAACCAGAATCTATAAGGCAAAAAGCCAGGGGGTTCCCATAACAAATTATGGTGTAGCCATAGCCCACCTTCATGGGAGATTAGAAAGGGCGCTCGAACCTTTTCCATATGCTCGCGCATGTCTGGAAGATATATGTTAGGCTTGCATTAATTGAAAATTCTCTGCAGCAAGCTACGGGGAATGCACTCGCTATTGCGGTTCAATGTGCAATAAGAAATTGCGCTTGTAATCGAAAACATTATTAAAAATTAAACGTATTAAATAAGCCAGGAAGGCTGGTCTGGAGCGAAATCCAGGCGAGTATTCCTGGCTTTTTTTATTCAGAAGGAGAAAAGATGAAAAAGGCTTCTATTATCGGCCTGGGTGATATATTGAAGGGGGACTTGGGTGTCGGTTGTTATATCATTGACGCTCTTGAGCAGGAAAGGATGGGCGACTCAATTCATCTTACGTATATGGCTGATGATCCGAGGTATGCAGGGGGATTACTCTATGAGGCGGATCTTGCCGTCATTGTTGCTGCAATCAGCATGGGAGGGCCGGCGGGGACTATTCATCGTTGGAACTACAGAATTTTCCAGCAGAACTTTGTCTGGCTTATAAATGAATTCCATTCAATAGAATTCCTTGTTGATGCATTAGGCAGGACCGAATTGGCCGGGGGATTCCCAGAGAATCTTTTATTTTTGTGGATTGAGCCAAAAGTGACAGAAGGCGTTACGCTTTCTAAGGAGGTTCTCAACGCCATTCGACCAACAATTCAGATCATAAAAAAGAATCTGTTTGAAAGAGGTTTTTTGCCTGAAAATGCCCTTAAAATTTCGCCAATTTACCGCCTCGAACTGATTCGCAGGACGGCATGATGAAAAGCACAAGTAATATAAATATCATACTCGTTTACAGTAGGAGGTAACATGGAAGAAAAAACAAAAATTGGTATAATCATCTGTGACCGCTACCACAGGTGTGCAGGCGGAAAATGCTTCAGGTCGTTGCGAAACAGAGAAGGTGCATTTAGCAGGTACAAGAATATGGAAGTTGAACTTGTTGGATATACCTCTTGCGATGGGTGTCCTGGTGGCAATGTTGAATATGCTGTGGAAGAAATGAAGGAAAACGGAGCAGAGACGATACATCTTGCCACAGGACTAATTGTGGGGTATCCTCCATGTCCTCATATCATTTATTTCAGTGATTTTATCAAAACAAAATATGGCCTCAAAGTTGTTTATGGCACTCATCCTATACCTCAAAAATACCTCAATATGCACGATCGGCTGGGAACATGGGAAGATCCCGCGTGGCAAAAAATTATTCAACCAACATTAGTGGATAAGGAAACTCGTTTATCCTATAATTAACGAACAAGTGCTTAAACTAAATATCTCTTTCTGCGGCCAGCTAATCATTGCTTCCAGCATTTTTCCAGATATTTTAGTGAAGCTTGTAAGTTGTCATATGAAAATATTTCTATTATCGCTATTCCGGCATATGCTTTTAATATTTTTATAATATCTGACATTTCATTCATAATGCAGGGCGCTTAGTGATTGCATTTTATGTTTTGTGTGGTAGTTATCGCGTCAGCTTTCTACGAAGCCATCAAAAATCCAAAAAATGAGGCTGCTATGCGTGAATATACAATTCATCCGCTGACCGTTGGTATTAATGAAACAGACCAGGGAGTCATGACCTATCTTCGTGATTATGGAAAAAGGATTCTTCTTCCTATATATGTTTTTTACATAAAAGGAGGGGACAAAAATATTCTCATTGATACAGGGCTTGAACAGTTTATAGTGCCTGATGGAGCAAGGGAAAAGTGTGGTTTTGAAATATTTGAATTTGAAGAAGCCCTTGCAACTTTAGAGCTAAAACCGGAAGATATTGATGTGATCATTCATACGCATCTTCATAATGATCACTGCGAAAATGATTATAAATGCATAAATGCAGATGTGTATGTTCAGAAGGCTGAGCTTGAATTTTTTAAAAAACCTCATCCGATCGATCACAGGTATTATTCAGATGTGCTTGATGATGTTAATGTGATCGAGGTGGATGGAGACGCAAATATATTTGACGGAATCGATGTGATTTTTACGCCAGGTCATACTGTCGGAGGTCAGTCTATTTCGATAAATACTTCAAACGGGAAGGCGATTATCACAGGTTTTTGCTGCAATGATAAAAATTTTCCGGCAGCAGGACCGGCTATTGCTCCTGGTGTGCATATAAATGTGATGGAGGCTTATGATTCCGCCCAAAAGATAAAGAAGATGGCGGATATACTGATTCCTTTGCACAATCTTTCCATAGGAAGGGCAAAGTCTATCCCTTAAGGGCTCCCAGCACCTTCTCTGCCGCTTTTATTGTTGTACCTATATCTTTCGCGCTGTGCGCTGATGAAATAAAAATTGACTCAAACTGGGATGGTGCGAGATAAATACCTTTTTCGAGCATGCCCTTGTAAAAGGCTGAAAAGATATCAAGATCGCTTGTTTTAGCATCCTCAAAATTTTTCACATCTTTGTCCGTGAAAAAAAGCCCAATCATTGAACCCACTCTGTTTATATTTGTCTTTATTCCTGCTAATTGGGCAGCTTTTTCAAGACCAATGGCAAGTTTATCAGCCTTTTCATCCAGAGCATCATAAAAACCTGGTTTTTTCAATTGGGTAAGGGTTGCAATGCCTGCCGTCATGGCAAGAGGATTGCCGGACAGAGTGCCTGCCTGATACACCGGCCCCTGTGGGGCTATATGTTTCATGATTTCACGTTTGCCTCCATATGCGCCGACAGGCAACCCGCCTCCAATGATTTTGCCGAGGCATGTAAGATCCGGAGAGATCCCGTAAAGAGATTGAGCACCCCCATATGCCACCCTGAAACCGGTCATTACTTCGTCAAATATGAGCAGGCTGCCGTTTTTTTCAGTCAGCTCTTTTAAAGTTTCCAGGAAACCGTCAACAGGCGGCACCAGCCCCATGTTTCCTGCAACAGGTTCAACTATTATGCAGGCAATCTTATTGCCTTTGTCATCCATAACCTTTTTGACACACTCGATGTCATTATATGGAAGAGACAGTGTATGCGCTACAAAGGATTTGGGCACACCCGGGCTTCCGGGAATGCCTAAAGTAGCAATGCCTGATCCTGCCTCCACAAGAAGGGAGTCTGCATGGCCATGATAGCATCCGTCAAACTTAATTATTGTGTCTCTACCCGTGACTCCGCGGGCAAGCCGTATAGCGCTCATGGTCGCTTCTGTGCCGGAGTTTACCATTCTAACCATATTTATTGAAGGGACGGCATCTATAACCATTTTGGCGAGTTTGATTTCCAGGTCGGTGGGCGCCCCGAAACTTGTTCCTCGATTCAAAACAGATGCAAGAGCCCTGACAACCGAGGAGTGCCTGTGCCCGAGTATCATGGTCCCCCATGAACCGATATAGTCGATATATTTGTTACCGTCCGCATCAACAACCATGCTTCCATTAGCACAATTTATAAAGACTGGTTCCATGCCGACCGATTTGCACGCACGAACAGGGCTGTTGACACCACCTGGTATAACATTTAAAGCTTGATTGAATAGTTTATGAGATTT
>JABMRH010000239.1 GCA_013202725.1 Desulfobacteraceae bacterium | reverse complement strand
GTATATGCGAGCCCTTTAACCGCGGATATTTGAAGAACCCTGTAGCTTGCTACAGGGTTCTTCAAATATCCGAGGTTAAAGGGCTCGCATATACTCGGGTTTTAAAGCTACTTTGCCGGCCAGCGCCTTATCGATTAATTTAATCGTTGCCTCTTTTTCTTTTGGCAGTCTGGCCTTGATGGGCAGATAGTTGGAAGCGTGATTTGCATAGAAAAGGCCCCTGGAAAGATCCGTAGCAGCAATCATGGTTTTAAGTTCTTCCAGCATTTCAGCAGATTCAAGCAACGTAAACTCGCCGGACACATAATCCTGATATAGTGGTGTGCCGAGGATAAGCATAAGGCTGAGGGCTCCGACATATTCCGGATCTATAGCTGAAAGCACCCGTCCGGTTTCCTGGGCATGTATTTTGGAACGCCTTTTGCCGGCAATCCCCAACAAGACGGTAATGGAAAGTTTGATCCCGGCCGCTCCGGCCTTTCTGCCCATTTGAATCATGTCGTTGGCAGTTGCGCCCTTGTTGATTTTCTTTAAGGTAACATCGTCGCCGGTTTCAAGGCCAATGTAAACGATACCGAGTCCGTGGTCTTTCAGTGCCTTGAGTTCATCAAGAGTTTTCGATTTAAGGCTCTTGGCATTAGCATATAATCCCACCCGGGTTACCCAGGGGAGCTGTTTTCAATTTCTATTAAAATTTTCAGTAGCCTTTTCTGGGGAACAATCAGTGCATCTCCGTCGCAGATAAACACACGCCGCTGGTGTTTGCAATATTGGGCGGCAAACGCGATATCCTCCATAATGACGGAATCCGGCTTTATTTTAAAGTTCTCGCCTCTATATGTGCCGCAGAATGTGCACTTGTTACGTGAACACCCGACAGTAACCTGTAGCAGAATACTGTTGGCCTCGCTTGGAGGACGGATTATGTTACCTTCATAGTGCATGCTTAAGCTTTATCAATTTTTGTATATTTAGCAGTGTAATTGATCATAATTGACCTCCGTTGTTTTACCTGTTATTTTAATTATAAAAGTTTACAGTGTCAAATCGGAAAATTTACAAATATTTTTCCCTTTTCTTAATAATGAAATAGTTTCTATAGAGAAAAGAGTATAATATTGACTTAATATGCCTTTCTGATAAATAAAATTAAACAATTACCAAAAAACAGGACTAAAAATGGACACAACAAGATTAATTATAGTTGCGGTTGGCGGACAGGGAAATCTACTTGCTTCAAAGGTGCTTGGAGAAGCGGCTCTTATTTCCAACATTCCGGTTCGCATGAGTGAAATACACGGCATGGCTCAAAGAGGCGGAGTAGTTGAATCCGCCGTTGTATTCGGCAACGCGAAAAGCAGTATAATATCCGACGGCGAGGCAGATGTATTGATGGGATTTGAGCCCTCGGAAACACTCAGAGCCATCAACAAATGCAATTCCAACACAGTTGTAATCACCAACCTTTCCTGTCTTCCCCCATTTACTGTGGCTCTCGGGAAAAGTGTTTACCCTGATCTAAATAAACTGCAGGATCTGATCCGATCCAAAACCAAACATCTTATTGCCTTTAATGCCGCTGATCTTGCACAACGGGCAGGCAATATTCTGTCGGTTAACATTGTCTTGCTGGGCGCCTTGATTCAAACAGGTATCCTCCCTCTGTCGACAGACAGCGTTAAAGAGGCAATAAAGACAAAAACAAAAAAAACCTTTGTAGAATCTAATTTAAAGGCTTTTGAGATTGGTTTTGCCGTTGCAAAAGAGTTTGGTTAAAAAGTTTTTCGATGGATATTAAAAAAAGATTATATTTTGTGCTGATTGCCATTTTTGTCATAATATCGGCAGGAAGCATAGGCTATTATATTCTATTTGGCGGAAAACCAAAATTCATGGATTGCATATTCATGACGGTAATTTCCTTAACCACCGTTGGTTATGGCGAAATTCTCGAAGTTACCGGCAATGTTTCCGCCCAGATATTCACCATGATTCTTATTACCTTTGGCATGGGAATCCTTCTTTACGGCATAAGTACGTTGACGGCATTATTAGTTGAAGGGGAACTCTCAGGAATATTGAGGAAAAAACAGATGGATAAACAGATAAAGAAGTTAAACAACCATTATATAGTATGCGGCGGCGGCGAAACAGGATGCCCTCTCCTTGAAGAACTTATCAAAAACCGTGAGCAGGTTGTTCTGGTAGAGCTTGATGAAAAGAATATAGAGCGGTGCAGCCGTGTAGAAAATCTGCTCTATGTCAAAGGGGACGCTACAGATGATCAGAATCTTTTAGCCGCGGGTATTGAAAGAGCAGCCGGAATCATCATCGCCCTTCCTTCAGATAAGGACAACCTTTATATTACAATGACAGCGAGAATGCTCAACAAAAACATACGAATAATAAGCAGAATGACAAATCAGAAGCTGATGCCTAAACTCAAAAAGGCCGGCGCAGACAGCGTTGTATCGCCGAATTTTATCGGAGCGCTCCGCATGGCATCTGAAATGATCCGTCCGGCTGCCGTTGATTTCCTTGACAGCATGCTTCGCAGCAGAAAACACCATTTAAGGATTCATGAAATAACCGTTTCAGCACGCTCAAATGCTGTGGGGAAAAAAATCAGCGAATCGGGAATCAAGGACAAATTCAACCTGCTGGTTCTTGGCGCAAAACAAAATTCCAAAGAAATTGAATTTAATCCCTCCCCTTCACAAGTCCTAGAAGAAGGAATGACATTGATAGTAATGGGAGAGGTTGACGATATTGCCAGAGCAAGAAAGGGTTTGTAGTAAAAATATGCGACCGATATGGCTGAGTCAAGACTTAACGGTTGTCAAGGTAATTGACCAAAGACTTCTTCCACACCGGTTTGTGGTTGCGGATCTTAAAAGTGTCGATGATGTCATAAAAGCTATAAAGGAAACATATGTGAGAGGCGCCCCCCTGATAGGTGTTACGGCAGCATACGGGGTTTACCTGGTCGCCTTAAATGCTCAAGACAAACCAGTAAGCAACGATTTTCTGATAAAAGAGTGTAAAAGGATAAAATCTGCAAGGCCCACGGCGATAAATCTTACCTGGGCTGTTGATAAGGTTTTAGCTGAGACACTCAAAGCAAAAACATCATCCGGGAAAATTAAAGCAGCCCTTAATGAGGCTGAAAGAATCGTCGAAACAGAGGTCGAAAACTGCAAAAAAATAGGTGAAAACGGCCTGAACCTGATTGCAGATATAAGCCGCAGAAAAGGGAATCAAACCGTCAATATTCTCACCCATTGCAATGCAGGATGGCTTGCCTGTGTAGAATATGGAACCGCTACCGCTCCGATCTATGCTGCATTTGAAAAAGGTATAGACATCCATGTATGGGTTGACGAGACAAGACCACTGAATCAGGGTTCAAGACTGACAGCATGGGAACTCGGCAAACACGGTGTAAAGCATACAGTGATTGCCGATAATGCGGGCGGCCATCTCATGCAGCACGGCATGGTAGACATTGTGATCGTGGGTTCCGACAGAACCACACGCACCGGCGATGTTGCCAATAAAATTGGAACATATCTTAAAGCGCTGGCAGCCAGGGATAACAACATCCCCTTTTATGTTGCCCTTCCTTCCAGCACCTTTGACTGGGACTTAAAAGACGGGTTAAAAGAGATACCTATAGAAATGCGTGATCCTGATGAAATAAGGTATGTGCAGGGCTTTGACCAGGGAGCGATAAAAAACGTTCTGATTACCCCTGAAAGCAGCCATGCCGCAAACTTTGCTTTTGATGTCACGCCTGCAAGACTTGTAACAGGTTTTATTACCGAAAATGGTATATGCAGAGCAACAGAGCAGGATATACGCAGCCTGTTTCCTGATCAGGAAACGCCTTGACATTTATAGGTTAAGAGAGCGGAGAGCATGGAGCAAAGAGCAGAGAGAAAAAGGGAAAGATCTAACAAATGCTGACAAAACTTGAAAAAAGGATCCTGGCCTCAATCCAGAGCGACATCTCCATAACAAAGCAGCCGTATCTTGAAATCGCAGAGCAATTAGGTATTTCAGAAAATACTTTTCTGGAAAAGCTGAAAGATCTTTGCGACAGGGGGGTAATACGGCGTTTTGGCGCAACTATACGGCACCAGAAATCAGGGTTTAAAGCAAATGCCATGGTAGCCTGGAAGGTTGACGAAAAACGGATAGATGAAGTCGGGAAAAAGATGGCGTCTTTCAGACAGGTTTCACACTGTTACAGGAGAAACCCCAATGAGGGATGGCACTATAACCTCTATACAATGATTCATGCCAGTGATGAAGAATCATGCAGGAAAACAGCGCGCAAGATGTCGGAAGCAGCTTCGGTCAATACATATACACTTCTTTTCAGCCGCGAAGAATTGAAAAAAACCTCGATGGAATACTTCCCGCAGGATTAGGTGAATCACGACACCCCAAACATTCTGCTGGTCAATCCTTGGATTTGCGACTTTGCAGCTTACGACTTCTGGGCAAAGCCCATAGGACTTCTCAGCCTTGCCTCCATCCTTCGCTGCCACGAATATAATATTTCCTATCTTGACTGCCTTGACAGGTTTCACTCAAAAGCCCCCAAAACCGATCCCCATGCAAGATCCGGCCGTGGCCCGTATTTAAAAACCAGGATCCCCAAGCCGGACGGTCTTGAGGATGTGTCCAGAAACTATTCCAGATATGGAATCAGGGAAGAATGGTTCAGAGACGATCTTCTATCCATACCGAAACCCGATCTTGTTCTTGTCACTTCACTTATGACATACTGGCATCAGGGTGTGCGGCATGCCGTTAATATCATCAAAGAAATATATCCGAACGCATTGGTGGTTCTTGGCGGTATTTATGCCAGTCTCTGCCGGGATCACGCCGATGTTCATTCTGGCGCGGACAGAGTCGTAACCGGTCCAGCCGCTCAACACATCCTCAAGCTGGCAGAAAAATTTACTGGCTTTGCGGCGAGCCTAAAATATAACCCGGATAATCCTGATACATATCCTTATCCTGCCTTTGACCTGCAGAGAAAAATCTCCTATATCCCCGTTCTCACGTCAACAGGATGCCCCTTTTCCTGCGCATACTGCGCATCACATTTTTTAAATCCAAAAAGAGCTTTGCGAAGCCCGGAATCTGTGGTGGAAGAAATATGCTACTGGCATGAAAAATATGATATAATCGATTTTGTGTTTTACGATGATGCGCTCCTTGTGGACGCTGAAAAGCATGCCATCCCAATCCTTGAAAAAATAGTTGAGGCAGGCATGAATCTGCGGTTTCACACGCCAAATGCTGTCCATGTCCAGTGCATTTCAGATCAGACAGCAGATCTGATGTATAAAGCAGGCTTTAAAACCCTGCGTCTTGGGCTTGAAACCGCAGCCTTTAAAAAAAGAAAGGATTTTGACAAAAAGGTAACAGGGGATGAATTTATGCGGGCTGTTGCCTGTCTAAAGAATGCAGGCTTTAATAAAGATCAGGTTGGCGCATATCTGCTCGCAGGCCTGCCCGGACAAAGGATAAGCTCAATTGAAGATTCCATCAAAACCGTCAAACAAAATAATATAACACCTGTTATCGCCTATTATTCACCGATTCCTCACACAGCCATGTGGAAAAAAGCTCTCGCCTCTTCACGTTACGAACTCGAATCAGACCCTGTATTTTCCAATAACTCAATACTGCCGTGCCGGCATAAGCCTTTTTCATGGGAATCAATTTCATATCTGAAAAACCTCGCCGTATCATAATAAATTTACACAATTGAATTGACACTACCCAAAAGATCTTGAATCTTCTTGACAACATCCTTTGCCCCATCTGTTTCACTTTGTCTCAAATGATCGGCAGCTAAGGCCAAAGCAGCCTGGTTGGCAAACATGGTCAAGAATCTCTCCTGATCCCGTAAATGGTCAATATGATGCTCATCTACTCCCAGGACTATTACCCCAACGTAGATCCCGTGGGCAATCATGGGAAGGCACAGCATTCCGTCTTTGCCCAGGAAGCGAATAAGCTGTTTGTCCATAATGGTAGCGGCGGCCTTTGTTGAGTAGTCAAAAGAATCGAGAATAATTTTCCGGCGAAGCGATCTGACCAACAGGTTTGTTTTCTTTTGGAAAAGAATTACCAGATCATTGGATAGATCATCTTCTTTGTTCCCTGTAATTTTCTTGCCAACCAAGGCATCTCGTTGCCGGTCATACAGGAAAAAGATTGCGCTTTGAACATCAAATAGAACCTGAAGACCCTGCTTGACAACCTTCAGTACGGACTCTTCTCCACGGGTTTCCAACAGATTGTGAAATGTAGCTTGAAGGAGAGAAATCTCCCTGACCATACTGAGGAGAGCTTGTTGTTTTTCAGCATCGTTTTCCAAAACTGATCTGTTAGGGGCATCCGGGGACTCAACCTCTATGTCCAGCGATTCTGCCACCTGTTTCACCTCTTCTTCGGCAAGCAATATCAACTCCTCCGCCTCAGACCGGGCAAACCCAAAGACCTCTTCTGCTGTCTTAAACCTGGCGCTGGTGTCTTCAACAGTATCTGAACACAGGGCATTGGCTACAAATACGATCTTTACCAGGGGAAGCGCATTCAAAATGCTATGTACCGGTTCATGGTGATAAAGAACGGCATCGGCCATAAACGACCGTGGGTTCCATTGATTGATCATCCAAGCCCCCACCTCACAGTGTGTGATCCTCAACCGCGTTTCATCTGCTAAAACCAAATCCGGCTTGCTTCCGTGTGACCGCAAGATCTCACTGTATTCGTTTGGAAAATTCTCCCATAAAACCAGCTTTCCAATATCATGAAGAATCCCTGACAAAAATGCCTCGTCAGGAACAGCATATGAGGTCTTTTTGGCAATCAGCTTGGCCAGGGTAGCACACATAAGGGAATGCCGCCAGAACAGCTTCAACCAAAAGACGGAGGTTTCCTTGGCCTGGTTAAAAGCCGAATATGCTGCAGCGCTAATGGCAATAGTTTTCACGCCGTCTCTGCCCAAAAAAGACATTGCCTCTTCAATATTGGTCATCCTGTTGCGTGGCTCGCACGCACAATTGGCGATGCTCATAACCCTGGCGCTTAATGAGGCATCTTTGTTGACTATTTGAAATATGTTTTCAATCGTGCTTTCGTGCTTGTTACAGGCCTCAATCAGTTTTAAGACAATATGCGGAAGAGTGGACAGGTTCGTATGGATTTCTGTCTCCGGAGTATCCTCTGTTGCTTCCGGCAAACATTCTTCTGCAGTTTCTCGTATCGGTTGTACTGGGTCTTGCTCCTGAATCTGTAAGGCTTTGTCTGCAATTTCTTCTTTCTTCTTTTCCTTGGCACTTAATTTTAAAGGGTTTGTCATAATCTCAAAGCACGTTGTCCAAAATGATGACATCCCGAAAGGTTCCGAATCCTCAGGTCGTCCTTCTGCAAGGCGCTTGGCGATATTCTTGATACACTTGGAGGCATTCGATTCAGGATAAAGCAGCACCAACGCGCGTTGTTTTTTAACGGCTTCCTCTACTTTTGAGTCTTGAACAATAACGCCAAGTGGAACAACATCTATGGGAAGAAATTTCTTCACTGTTTGCTTGAGCTTGGTGTAAGCGTGCTTGGCAATTGATGCGCTCTTGCACTGATTTACCACAATCTTCACCGAGCCCTTGAACCCGTTTAGACACAATATTTTTAACAGAGCATAGGCGTCGGTAAGTGAAGTGACTTCAGGAGTTATCACCACTATTACTTCCGAGGAGGCAAGGCAAAAAGAGATAACGTTTCTTGAGACACCTGCTGAAGTATCGAACAGAAGGAAATCATATCTGTCAAGTTCGGAAAAAGATTGGATCAGGTGTTCGAGTTGGTCGGGTTGAAGGTCGGCTATCCTTTCCACACCCGAATTTCCGGGAATGATATCTATTCCCTCATAGTCTCTTATAGTCACATCTTTAAGATCACGGTGGGACAGAATCATATCTTCGAGGTTGTACGCCGGATAAAGTCCCAAGAGTATGTTGACATTGGCCAATCCCAAATCAGCGTCAAACAGGCATGTCCGGTAACCAAGTGTTGCTATGTGCAGGGCCAAATTGACACAGATGTTTGTTTTTCCAACTCCTCCTTTTCCGCTTGTGATGGTAATTGTCCTGGTCATATTGCTCCATGATACGAGACCTTTGCAAAACACCCCCTTTTGCAAAGCATAAATTATTTATAGCATGAAATATATAACATAGAAAGTCAAAATATGATGGCATCGTAAAAAGTCAAAAAATACCGTTTTTTGTTATTCCGGCGAAAGCCGGACACGTAGTGACACGAAGTGACACGTAGTGAAGCGTCAGCGCTAACCGTCAGCGCTAACCATTAGCGCTATCCATTCTTTTCAGGCAGTTGCAGACTATCTGGACTCCGGTTTTCATCGGAGTGACGACTTTTTACGAATTCATCAAAATATCAGGGAAGTTCTCAACTGCGCTATGCTATATATAGTTGTATTTTTTATTTGACATACAAGATATATATTTGATAAACTTGCAAAAAGTTATTTTTATGTCACTCCTGTCTGCCCTGTCTGCGAAAGCGGGAGTCTATAACTGATTGAATTTACTGAATTCCCGCTTTCGCAGGAATGACAAAAAGGGTAGAAATTTGATTTTTTACAAGTTTATCATGTTTAACTAAGTTAAAAAAGTTTTTATAATCATATTTTTCCAACTTGTTGATATTTTAATGGGTTATTGATATCTGCTATTAAAACTTGGCGAAAGATAGAAAGTAATATGAAAGACCGTTCAATAAAATTTTTCAATAAAATAGAAGCTGCCAAAAGCTTGCCAATCCTTCCCCATATACTTCTTAAATTACTTGAGGTGTGCAATAAAAAGCCAGTTGAAATCGAGACGATTTCGCAAATTATCAATAAAGACGCCTCGTTAAGTGCGAGGCTGATGTCAATGTCCAATCCAGTCTGTTATGGTCCGTCCAACAGGGTAAAAAGTATTGATCAGGCTGTTTTACTTTTAGGGCCTGATACCATCAAAAATATCGCAATTAGCTCTATAGTACAACAGAGCTTTAACGAGATAAAGAATAGTTATATTTCCAGTTTAAAGATTTTATGGAAGCACTCTCTTATGAGCGCTGTGTTAGCCAAAATGATTGCCGAAGAGGTTTCATATTCCAATCATGATGAGGCATATCTGGCCGGGCTTTTTCATGATATTGGCAAGCTGGTTTTATGGGTGAATTTCCCGAAGGAATACACCGAGGCACTGCAAGCTACCAAGAGCAATCCGGCTTTGTTGCTGGACAGTGAAAAACGGATAGGCGCCTCACACGATGAGACAGGGGCATGGCTTATCAATAGCTGGGCACTTCAATCGTTTATTGCTGATGCTGTTCTTTATCATCATGAACCAAAACACAGAATTGTTGACGCGCTTCCTCTTGTCAAAATTGTATATGTAGCAAACATCCTTAGCTCTGGGATAGATAGAGACCGCAGCGATGCTTTTGGTATAGCAAAAGAAGTTTTGGGTTTGGAGCATTCAGTATTAGACACAATAGTCTCATCGTCTGATAAAAAGGTGAGGCAGGCTGCGGAATCGCTGGGTATAAATATTGAAAATCTGGATAATCTTGATGAATCGGCTTGTGAAAGAGATGTCGAAAAGCAAAAAGAACTCGTCCGCACAGCCATAAACATATCACAACTACAAGGCACACTTCAAAATCTGTTTGAATGCCATGATGCTGATTCAATGCTGAAGGTTGTAAGGCAGGGTTTGCAAATTTTGTTTGATCTAAAAAGTGTGCTTTTTTTTCTTTATAATCATGAGAAAGATGCTCTGCAAGGGGATATTGGCAATGGAGAAGGGTATGATTTGCTAATCAAGGAAATAGTTATTCCTGTTCAAGGTAAAAATTGCCTTTTGACAAGAACTCTTGCTGAAAAAACATCTCTGGATTCTTTTGGTCATATTAAAGAAATAAATCTCACTATTATTGATTCCCAGATCATTCGCTTGTCTGAAAAAGAAGGTATGCTGTGTATTCCCATGCTATCTCAGGAAAATTGTGTTGGCGTGATGGTTATAGGTATAGATGAAGCTCAATTTCATATTTTGTTTAAAGATTTAAATTTTATAAACATGTTTGCAAACCAGGTGGCTGTTGTCATAGATGCTGAAAATGAGAGAAAATCTAAGGCAAAGCTTATTCAATCTGAGCATTTGACTGCTCCCTCGGTCATAGCTGATAAAGTTGCCCATGAAGTAAGCAATTCGCTGAGTATTATGAAAAATTATCTCAAGATACTGGGGCTAAAACTCGCCAAGGATAGTCCGGCACAAGAAGAAATAATTATTGTCAATGAAGAAATAGATCGAATAAACCTAATTATTAATGAATTGTCTAACTTTTTAGAACCTAAAGTAATACAAAAAGAATTTGTTGATATTAATACTCTAATATCAGATCTAATCAAAATTACTCATGAATCATTGTTGGTTCAGTCGGGTGTTGAGGCTAAACTTAGCTTGGAAACATCCATACCTCCTATTATGACGGATAAAAATGGTCTAAAGCAGGTTGTTATCAATCTAATAAAGAATGCTGTTGAGGCTATGTCCGATGGGGGAGATATTGAAATTAGCACCAGATTAATTACAAAATCTCAAAACAACGGATTCAATAAAAGAGCAGATAAAAAGGAACAGGAATTTGTTGAAATTATTATCAGCGATAGCGGATCAGGAATCCCGAAGGAAATAAAGTCGAATTTATTTGAACCGTTTGTCGGCTTAAAGGGTAATGGCCATTCCGGCTTGGGTCTGTCTATTGCGCATAGCATTATAAATGGATTAAAAGGAACAATAACTTGTGAAAGTGACGAGACAATTGGTACAATTTTTAAAATATTGTTGCCGCTCAATCTTAGGTATAATTGACATGTGGAGGTAATTATGTCGTATGAGCCCAAAATCTTAATAGTAGATGATGAAGCCCGGATGCGAGATAGCCTGAAGCTTTTGTTAAGTAACGAAGGCTATAATATACAGACCGGTTGCAATGGTAGAGAAGCAATAGAATGTTTGAACAAAGATAGTTATGATATGGTTCTCCTTGATATGATTATGCCCGAAATGGATGGCCGCCAGGTTATGGATTATATAAAAGGTCAGCATTTAGATATCATGGTTATAATTATGACCGGGCATGCAAGTATTGACTCAGCCGTAGAATGCTTGAAATGGGGAGCTTACGATTATCTTAGAAAACCCTTTGATTTTGAAGAACTTCTGGCAAGAGTAAAAAATACAATTAATCAGATTAAATTAGAAAAAGAAAATAAGCTTATCAACGGAAGACTGAAGGTAACGCAACAGCGATACCAATATCTGGTTAATGCATCACCGGATATAATTTACACTCTTAATCCTGAAGGAGAAATTACGTTTATAAATGGCGCTGTCGAATCTTTACTTAGCTGCGATGCGGAGCAGCTTTTAAGTAAACACTATACATATATTTTATTTGAAGATGATCTAAATAAAGCAAAATACCACTTTAATGAAAGAAGAACAGGTTCTCGTGCTACTTCCGGCCTTGAATTAAGACTAAAAACGTCTAACAACAGCCATGACCCGGAAAAATGTTTGTTGATAGTGGAATTAAAATCCATGGGTATATATGATAAACTTATAGATGAAATCGATAAAACATTTGTGGGAACTTATGGTGTGGCAAGAGATATAGGTGATAGAAAACGCCTTGAGGCACAACTCCTGCAGTCTCAGAAGATGGAGGCTATAGGGACTCTGGCAGGAGGTATTGCTCATGATTTTAATAACCTGCTTATGGGAATCATGGGCCGGATTTCTTTGATAAATCATGATATCGATTTAACCCATCCCCATTATAAACACCTCAAAGGCATAGAAGACATGGTTAAAAAGGGGGCAGATCTTACCAAACAACTTTTAGGTTTTGCCATGGGTGGTAAATACGAGGTTAAGCCTGCCGATATTAACGAGCTCATAGAAAAATGCTCTGATATGTTTGGTCGCTCAAGAAAGGAGAGCAAAATCCACACAATGCTTCAGAAAGATGTTTGCGCAGTTGAAATAGACCGGTCGCAAATAGAACAGGTTCTGTTAAATCTTTTTGTGAATGCCTGGCATGCGATGCCGGAAGGTGGGGACATATTCATTAAGACGAAAAATATCAGGTTAGATGATGAAGATGTCATACATTATGGAATAAAACCCGGTGAGTTTGTAATGGTTTCTGTGACCGACACAGGAGTTGGTATGGATGAAGAGACCCTGCAGCATATCTTTGAGCCATTCTTTACAACCAAAAAGTTGGGCGGGGGGACAGGGCTTGGGCTTGCTTCGGCTTATGGTATCATAAAAAATCATGGGGGGCTAATCAACGTTAACAGCAAAAAGGGTGAGGGGACAACATTTAATTTTTACCTGCCGGCTGTAGAAGCACAAATTGTTAGTCAACTGCGGAATGATACAGAAGATGAGATTTTGCATGGAACCGAGACGATTTTGATAGTTGACGACGAGGAAATAGTTATTAATGTTTCTCGGGAAATGCTCAATAATATGGGCTATAATGTTTTTGTCGCCGGAGGTGGAAAAGAGGCTCTGGAAATTTTTAAAAAAGATAAAGATAAAATTACATTGGTCATGTTGGACATGATTATGCCGGATCTGGCCGGGAGCGATGTATATAATGTTCTTAAGGAGATAAAACCAAATATAAAGGTTTTACTTTCCAGTGGATATAGCATTGACGACCAAGCGAGTGAAATAATGAGCCGTGGTTGTGATGGATTTATTCAAAAACCATTTAATATGCTACAGCTTTCTAAGATGCTTAGAAAGATACTTGACAGTTGAAAACTCTTTTGGACGTAAAACTTCTCTCTCCTGGTTTTGTATGACTTCTCAATTAAAAAAAATGAAAAACATGCTTAAACTGACATCTATTGATCTAAAAAAAGTAAAAACAGAAACACTGATTATACCTGTTTGTGAAGATAAAACAATTCATGACAGTCCAACGATATCCTTGCTTATTAAAAAAGCAAAGCAGCTTAAGGAGTTTACAGGCAAAAAGGATGATAAAGTAATTTTTTATGATATTAAAGAAGTAAAAGCAAAGAGGGTGATGTTTCTTGGCCTTGGGAAACTTGAAAAAATCGATGCTGAAGCGCTGCGGACGTTTGCGGGAAGAGCAGTAAAAAAATGCATGAAAATAAATCTCACTGAAGTCCTTCTGGCTGGTCCCTGCGGCAAAAATATAAAGATCGCTATCGCATCTGTGCTTGAGGCATTGATGGAAGGAGCCTTTCTTGGAAATCATATTTTTGACAAATATAAAAAGGAGAAAAAGCTTAAACCATTAAAAAGAATCAACCTCCTTGTAAAAGCCGATATGATAAAAAAATACAACAAATTGCTAACACGTATCTCAACTGTTTGCGCGGGAACCATCCTGGCGAGAGAGTGGGTCAGCACCCCATCCAACTATAAAAGACCTGAGCAGTTTACAAGGTCTATTGTAGCCTTTGCCAAAAAAGAAAATCTTACTGTAAGGGTTCTAAATGAAAAGGCGCTGAAGCAAAAAGGGTTTAATGCCATGCTGGCTGTGGCAGCCGGCAGTCAGAGCAAGGCAAGAATGGTCATACTTGAATATAATCCAAAAAGAGCCGGAAAAAAGAGGATAGCCCTGGTGGGAAAAGGTGTTACCTTTGACTCTGGCGGCATTAATTTAAAACCGACCGGTTCCCTTGAGGGTATGAAAGCGGATATGTCCGGAGCCGCCGCAGTCGCTGCGACCCTGATTACGGCGGCAAGGCAAAAGCTTGATGTAAGAGTTGTCGGGGTAATCCCAATCGTTGAAAATATGCCGTCAGGCAGCGCCTGCCGTCCCGGAGACATTGTAAAGAGCTATGACGGCAAAACAGTTGAAATAGGAAATACAGATGCTGAAGGCAGGCTCATATTGATAGATGCACTCTCCTTTTGTATAAAAAAATATAAACCTCATACCATTATTGATATTGCGACACTAACCGGATCGTGTGTCATAGCATTAGGGGAAAAAATCGCGGGAGTGCTCTCTTTTGATGATGAGCTGGCAAAAGCTATAGAATTATCCGGCGAAAAAACTCATGAACGCTGCTGGAGACTGCCCATGCCTGATGATTACAAAGAGCTTCTCAAGAGCGATCTGGCCGATATAAAGAATATAAGCAGCTCACGCTGGGGCGGCGCTATTACAGGAGCCCTCTTCCTTTCGGAGTTTACCGAAAACGCCAGATGGGCTCATATCGATATTGCGGGACCGGCTTATATCAAAAAAGGGGATGGATACTGCGGCGCAGGCGGCACCGGCTTTGGCGTGCGGCTGTTCTGCGACCTACTTGATAAAATATAAAATAATGAATTTCGGCTTTACTAATGCGAACCATTATATTTGCAAATGGAACTATTGATAATTCAGACTCTATCCTGAGCGGAAAGGATTTAATCATTGCTGCAGATGGCGGGCTGCATCACTGCCTGAGATTAGGCATAACTCCTGATGTGGTAATAGGAGATCTTGACTCTCTTACCACCGATGACATAAAGGGGCCGCAAATTGCAGGCGTAGAGATCATACGTTATCCGGCAAAAAAGGATCAAACCGATCTGGAGCTGGCCTTAAGACTTGCTATTGACCGCGGCGCTGATGAAATCGTTGTGTTCGGCGCCATGGGCGGCCGCTGGGATATGAGTATTGCAAACATTTTGCTTCCGGCAGAGCAAAACCTGTCCAATGCAACCATCCGTATTATAGATGGACGCCATGAAATCATGCTGCTGCGGGCAGGAAAAGAGATAACATTCCAAGGGAAAAAGGAGGATATCCTCTCTCTGATTCCTCTTGGCCGGGATGCGCTTGGCATAACCACTGTCGGGCTGGAATATCCACTGAAGGATGACCTATTGAGATTTGGCTCAAGCCGTGGGATCAGCAATGTATTTATCGAAAATTCGGCCACGGTATTTCTAAAACAGGGCCTGCTGCTCTGCGTTCATATTCGAACTCGATAAATAGAAACGAAAAAAATCTCTTTTGCGAACCCTATCCCATATACACGGAAAGCACATCCTTTCTTGCATTAACATGCTGTATCCTGACCTGAATCAGGTCCTCGGGCTTTAAATCTATTCCGCTCGATACCGGCAGCTCACATTCTATCATATATTCCTTCATAAGCGCCTGGTAGCTGTTTTTCCGTTTAAACAGCACAACAGCCTCCTCCTTTTGGTTGATTCTTGTTTCAAGATACTTAAGCAGCCAGTATCTGTGGCGGCTGTTTTGAATTTTCAGCACACAGCTCATGGGCTGCTCAAGCAATTGAATTATGCGTTCTATCTCCTCGATACTATAAGGCTCTTCCAGCTCGAGAATAGCCCGGACCTGGCGCTGCGTGGCAAGGTCATAATATTTGCGGATAGGTGATGTGGCGGTAACATAAGCCTCCAGCCCCAGTCCTGAGTGATGTTCCGGCTCCATGCTTAGCACATAACGGCTTAGCAGCTTTCGTTGCATCCAGTTTTGAAACAGAGAGCCTTTATTGCCTTTATAGAGACGATCCCGTGGGTCCGGCTGGGATCTAAAAATTGCAGGCGCGTTATGTTTTGCCAGGAAACGGGCCATAAGCCAGTTGGCCATTATCATTATCTCCGCAACCAGCATCCTTCCTGCGCTTTCCCTCTGTATCCTGCTTATTGCCAGTTCTCCGGCTTCATTTGTCCGGATATTGATTTCAGGTAAAGTTATTTGTACTGCGCCCCTGCCAAGCCTGAATTCACGAAATTTTTTTGCTATATCATACAGGATGCCTATTTCCCTGTCATCCTCTGCAATCATGTTAACATCATAATATGTAAGCTGCTGTTTTACCCTTACAAGGCTTGGAATAATCTCAAAATCGATTGTTTCAAAAAACCGGCTTAATTTTACCATTACACTTATGGCCGGACGCAATTCGCCTGCTTTCAGGCTGCATAGATCCTCGGCAAAGCATGCCGGCAGCATCGGTATTTTTCTGTCGAGCGTGTAAATCGAGCTTCCGCGAACAAGGGCTTCCTCGTCAATAATATCCCTTTTTTTGATATAATGGCCCACATCGGATATATGAATACCAAGCCTGTAGTGATCACCAATCTCCTCAATGCTTAAGGCATCATCAAAATCTGTGGTCGACTGCCCGTCTATCGTAATAACAGGAAGCATGGTCAGATCCTCTCGACCACTGTATGTGGAAATAACCTCTGACCTCTGACCTCCGACCTCTGACCTCTGACCTCTGTCAGCCATGGAATCTGCCAGCTCTGCCGCCCTTTTTGTTACCTCCGCAGGAAAAGTGATCGGGATTTTATATCTATGCAGTTCAATATTTTCATTTTTATCCCATACACCCAGCTTTACTAAAAGCTCAAAAACAGCTTCACCAGTTCTTATGCCGGCCTTTTCAAGCATTGCTTTGCCAAGAGCATAATGTGTGCTTTCCTTTTCAAACAGATAAAAGGACTCTAATATCTTTACATATTCTAAGGACAGAGAATCAGGTGAAAAAGAGCCCTTATCTGCATTGACCATTTTAAGCCATGCCCCGCCCTCCTCTATTATCCGATCTCTTCGAGCCTCTTCCCTTCTATGGGCGGCAATCTGCTCAACCCGCTTTTCTGAATTCGGGAAAAAGCGATCAAGGTCGAACTTAAAATAAAGCCTGTCGTTAAAAAATGCCCTGACAACCGCTGCCTCGTGATCACCGTCAGGATTAGCCGGGAAACACAGTTCGGTCATGGTGGCCAGATCGATCCATTCCTGTTCTGAATGTAATATATCCCATAACTCCCTGATATTTACACTGCCGATCAGATATTTGCGCTTGTTTGCCGCTGCCTTTAAAGCTTCAACCAGCTCATATCTGCTTGATGAAAGATCCATACATGTGCTGGATTTATGTGAAACACGGCCTGTGGAAAGTTTTACTTCCCGGTCTTTTTCTGTAAGAAGCCGCAATTTCGTATTTTTGACTTCCATAACAACCGCGCATATTATTTTCTGGCGGTCGATATATTCAATAATATTTCCTGGTTTCATAATTAAAATCATAACAACCAGCCCTGTGAAAGTCAATGTACGGATGCCATTAAGTTGTTTGACCATACGCTGATTCTTTAGTAAAAAAATAAGGAAAATTTGCGGCTTTGCGGCTTTGCTGCTTTGCGGCTTTGCGTGGGATGCTTTTCAATGATATTAGCTGTCTAAATGTTAATCCAATGAAATCACTGCATTTAATAAAACCTTATTTTTCGGAAAATAGATATTTAATTATCTCCGGTCTCATCTGCCTGATCGCCGTTGATATACTTCAGCTTATTATCCCGAGAATAATTAAATGGGCTGTTGACGATCTTACCTTATTTAACATCGATTTAATCGGGCTGTCATCATATGCCCTTTATATCGTGGGAATCGCCGTAATGATAGGGCTGTTCAGGTATGGATGGCGGCGCTGTCTCATAGGAACCTCAAGAAGGGCTGAAGAAGGTCTGCGAAACATCCTTTTTGCCCATATTCAAACACTTTCGGCTTCATATTTCGACAGGGTAAAAACCGGCGATTTAATGGCGCATGCAACCAACGACATTCAACATGTTCGGATGGCAATAGGCATGGGCATGGTTGCCCTTACAGATGCCGTTGTGTTAGGCACAGCATCTATATGCTTTATGTTGTATATAAACAAGCTGCTGACATTAATCGTTTTAATCCCCATGCCCCTGGTAGTGTTAGGCGCCCGTTTTTTCAGCAAAAAGATGCACCGGCTTTACGGCGAGGTGCAGAAAACCTTTGCGGATTTGACAGAGGCTGTAAGGGAGCGGTTTGCAGGCATACGCATTATAAAGGCATATAACATGGAAAGGGACGAGTCTTTGAAATTAGAGGCCATATCAAGCGATTACATTGCTAAAAATCTCAGGCTGGCAAGGATTACCGGCTCCTTTTTCCCTATGATGCTCCTTTTTTCAAACCTGAGCCTTGCAATACTGCTCTACCTTGGCGGGCGGCAAACCATAGTTTTAACCATAACACCCGGCGATTTTGTAGCCTTCATAAGCTATATAGGACTTTTAACATGGCCCATGATGGCCATGGGATGGGTAATTAACCTTAT
>JABMRH010000238.1 GCA_013202725.1 Desulfobacteraceae bacterium | reverse complement strand
TAAGGAATTCTGTCAATTTTTTGATTCGCTCGCTAACCCCGCAGCAAGCTGCGGCGAATACGCTCGCTGTTGCAGTTCAAAACCTAAACAAATAAAATCCCGAATGTGTTTACCCTGCAAAGCCGGTTTTCTAATCCACAGCCACATCATGATATAGGGAACTACCCGTGCCGGCAGGAATAATTCTCCCCATTATTACATTTTCCTTAAGACCGCGTAAATAATCGACAGAACCGGCAATAGCGGCATCTGTCAGGATTTTAGTCGTTTCCTGAAATGAAGCCGCGGAAATAAAACTGTCTGTGCTAAGCGATGCTTTAGTAATTCCAAGAATAAGGGGTTCGGCGACAGCTGGTTTCCCGCCTTTTTCGATCACAGCCCTGTTAACATCCTCAAATCTGGTTTTTCCCATCTGCTCCTCAGTGACAAGATCCGTATCTCCGACATCAACAACCTTAACTCGTCTCATCATCTGCCGAACGATTACCTCTATATGTTTATCATTAATCCGGACGCCCTGCAAACGGTATACTTCCTGAACTTCATCAACAAGATAGCGAGCCAATGCTATCTCACCCTTGATATTTAAAATATCCTGTGGGATAGCTGAACCGCTGATAATAGGTTCTCCTGCTCTAATAAAATCACCTTCAAAAACATTTATATGTTTGCCGCGTTGAATAAGATATTCCTTTTTATCACCGACATCTACGGGAGTTACAGTTACTTTCTGTTTATTCTTTTTTGTGCTTTTTGATATGGAAACATATCCATCTATTTCGCTCAAAACAGCAATATCTTTTGGTTTACGCACCTCAAAAAGCTCGGCCACCCTTGGAAGACCGCCTGTAATATCCTTGGTTTTAGTCGTTGCCCGCGGAAGCTTGGCAAGAACGGTACCGGCCTTAACTTCATCTCCTTCATCAACCAGAAGGATAGCATTTACAGGCAGCAAATAGCGTGCGAGCCCCTTTGATACCGCAAGCTTGCCTGTTTTGCCGGCTTTATCTTTAATGGAAATCCTTGGAATCTCATCGATGCTTTTGCTTTCGATAATCATGCGACTTGATTTGCCTGTAACAGGGTCCACCTTTTCCTGCATGGTCTTTCCCGGCACAATGTCGCCAAATTTAACAATTCCGTTAATCTCTGTAATAATTGGTGTTGTATACGGATCCCACTTTGCAAGAAGATCGCCTGCCTTGACCTTCTGCCCATCACGCACAACAAGATGAGCGCCATATATAACAGGAAATCGCTCCCTCTCTCGCCCTTTATCACCCACTATGGCGAATTCACCACCGCGGCGGTCCATAACCACAAATTCATTTTCATCATTTTTTACAACATTAAGATCGATATACTTTATCTTTCCATCTACTCGAGCTCTTATATCCGCCTGTTCAGCTCGACGGCTGGCAGTTCCTCCAATGTGAAAGGTTCTCATGGTCAATTGTGTTCCCGGCTCACCAATCGATTGAGCAGCCATAATTCCTATTGGCTGACCTATTTCAACCGTTCTCCCATGTGAAAGGTCCCGTCCATAGCATTTGGCGCATACACCATGTTTTGACTTGCATGTCAGGACGGATCTTATCTTTACTTTTGCCAGACCGGCATCTTCAACCCTATGCACCAATGCTTCGTTGAACTCCTCTCCATTCTTTACAAGCACCTCGTCCGTAAATGGATCGCGGACATCCTCGATAGCGACACGGCCTAAAATACGTTCGCCAAGACGCTGGATAATCTCTCCTCCTTCCATCAATGCTTCAACCTCAACCCCCAACATCGTCCCGCAATCCTCTTCAATTACCGTACAGTCTTGAGCGACATCTGCAAGCCGCCTTGTAAGATATCCTGAGTTCGCCGTCTTTAACGCCGTATCTGCAAGACCCTTCCTGGCGCCATGGGTTGAAATAAAATATTGAAGCACGGAAAGTCCTTCCCTGAAATTGGCTGTAATAGGAGTTTCGATAATTTCACCAGATGGCTTTGCCATAAGGCCGCGCATGCCTGCCAATTGGCGCATCTGATCCTTACTGCCCCTGGCGCCTGAATCGGCCATCATATATACGGGGTTAAAACTTTCCCTGACAACCGGCTTTTTCTTCTTATCAAGGACAGGAGCACCTTTCTTGTCGATTATCTTGGACATCTTCATGGCTTTCATCATCTCGTTGGCCACATCATCCGTCGCCTTTGCCCATATGTCCACGACCTTATTATATTTTTCACCCTGGGTTATTAAACCTTCGATATACTGCCTGCTAATTTCGCCGACCTGTTTTTCCGCCTTTTTTAGAATATTCCATTTGGACTCTGGAATGATCATGTCGTCAATCGAAATGGAAAGACCCCCTTTTGTCGAATATCTGTAACCAATATCTTTCAACCTGTCGGAAAGGATGACCGTGGCCTTTGGCCCGCGATTCCTGTATACATAATCAACAAGATCGCCTAAAACTTTTTTATTCATCACCTTGTTGACCGTATAAAAAGGTATCTCCGGACGTTTGTTGATTATTTCAAAAATATGATAACCGTCGACGGCAGATATTATGTCGCTGATCTCGCCGGGCGTGAGAGAAAAAATCGCGTCAACATCAGCCTCTTTTATATCAAACATCCTCTTAAACTCATCCTTTGCAAGTAAGCCGAGAAGCCCATCATTTTTCTTGTCAAGGCTCTGAGAATACTTATTCACCATATCCGCTAAGGCGGCTCCTGACTTTATCTTTTTAAGCACAGACTTTATCTCATTCTCAGAAGAAACCATGATATGTCTTATCGACAGAATTTTATCCTGAGGCATGATTTCCCACAGCAGGACACGTCCCACCGTTGTATCTACCCTTTCCCCGTCTATCCGAACAACAATCCTGGCGTGGAGATCAACCGCATCTGAATCATATGCAGACCTAATCTCTTCAGTGTTGGAAAAAATTTTGCCCTCCCCTTCAGCTCCCTCTATCTCTCGTGTCATATAATAGATGCCAAGAACAATGTCCTGGCTTGGAGTAATAATCGGGTTTCCACTTGCAGGGGAAAGAATATTATTACTGGATAGCATTAAAACTCTGGCCTCTATCTGGGCTTCTACAGAAAGAGGCACATGAACAGCCATTTGATCGCCGTCAAAGTCGGCATTAAATGCGGTACAAACCAGGGGATGCAGCTGAATGGCCTTGCCTTCAATCAGAATAGGCTCAAAGGCCTGAATACCCAACCGATGGAGAGTGGGAGCGCGGTTAAGCATAACCGGGTACTCCTTAACCACCTCATCTAAGGTATCCCAAACTTCCGGAGTCTCGCGTTCTACCATCTTCTTGGCGCTCTTTACCGTGGAAACAAGCCCTTTCTGCTCAAGGCGACAATAAACAAAAGGCTTGAATAACTCGATCGCCATCTTCTTTGGCAGGCCGCACTGGTGAAGCCTGAGATTCGGCCCAACTGTTATAACGGTACGGCCGGAATAATCTACCCTCTTACCAAGTAAATTCTGGCGAAAACGGCCCTGCTTTCCCTTTAAAGTATCGCTAAGAGATTTCAACGGCCGCTTGTTGGTCCCTGTAATAACTCTGCCATGCCGACCGTTATCGAACAGAACATCAACCGATTCCTGAAGCATCCTTTTTTCATTTCGAACAATAATATCCGGAGCCTTTAAGTCGATCAGGCGTTTTAAACGATTATTCCGGTTAATGACTCTGCGATAAAGATCATTTAGATCGGATGTGGCAAATCTACCTCCCTCAAGAGGAACCAATGGGCGCAACTCAGGTGGAAGAACGGGAATAACATCCATTGTCATCCAAACAGGGTTCAATCCTGATCGTCTGAATGCATCGATTATCTTGATCCGTTTGGCGAGTTTTTGACGCTTTGCCACCGAACTCGTGCCACGAATATCTTCCCTCAGTTTCTTATATTCTTCATCAAGATCTATTTTTCCCAGAAGTTCCTTTATAGCCTCAGCACCTATGCCTGCCTCAAATTTTGCATCATAAGTCTCAAGAGCTTCATTATATTTATCTTCCGACAAAAGCTGACCACGGGTTAAATTCGTATCCTTTGGATCAATAACGATATAGTTGTCAAAGTAAAGAACCTTTTCAATGTTTTTAAGTGTAAGATCCAGCAGATTGCCTATCTTGCTTGGAAGACTTTTTAAAAACCATATATGTGCGCAAGGGGTGGCAAGTTTAATATGTGCCATACGCTCTCTTCGCACCTTGGACTGAATGACCTCCACTCCGCACTTTTCACAAATGACCCCCCTGTGTTTCATGCGTTTGTACTTGCCGCAGTTACATTCATAGTCCTTGGTAGGACCAAAAATCTTTGCACAGAAAAGACCATCCCGTTCCGGTTTAAATGTACGATAATTGACTGTTTCAGGTTTTTTAATCTCTCCGTGCGACCATTTTAGAATCTGCTCCGGCGATGCCAGCCCAATCCGAACACCTGAATAATGTTTTGGATTAACAGGTTTGGCAAAAAAATCGTATATAGTTTCCATTTTATATTTCCTGATTATAATGAACTCGTAAAAAGTTAAAAAATCACTTTTACGAAACGTGATAGGTGTTAGGTGTCTGTTTTACTCCTTTTCTTCGACAAGGGCTACATCCAGACCCAAACTCTGCAACTCTTTTGTCAAAACCTTGAAAGACTCAGGCAGGCCGGGTTCCAGTACGTTTTGACCTTTTACAATCTTTTCATACATGCGTGTTCTCCCTGCCATGTCATCAGACTTGACCGTTAGAAATTCCTGCAGCGCATAAGCAGCCCCATAAGCCTCCATTGCCCAAACCTCCATCTCGCCAAGTCGCTGGCCTCCAAACTGGGCCTTTCCTCCCAGAGGCTGCTGGGTTACAAGTGAATAAGGCCCGATCGATCTTGCATGCATTTTGTCATCAACAAGATGATGAAGTTTCATCATATACATTGCGCCAACAGTAACTTTTCCATTAAAAGGCTTGCCTGTACGGCCATCGTACAATGTAACCTGACCGGATGTACTCAGTCCGGCCTCATTCAGAAGAGCCTTGATTTCATCCTCATTTGCACCGTCAAAAACCGGTGTTGCCATGTGAACACCCTCTTTATAATTCTCTGCAAAACGGCATAGTTCCTTATTGGACAAGCTGTCAATCAATTCCAATTCTGTCTTGGCCGAGAATATCCGCTTCATTTTTTCTCTAAGGGCTTTGATTTTTTGTTCCTCAACCAACCTGTTGATTTGATCGCCAAGGCCCTGCGCTGCATAACCGAGATGAATTTCAAGAATCTGCCCAACGTTCATCCTGGAGGGAACTCCCAACGGATTAAGCACCATATCAACAGAAGTCCCGTCGCTAAAGTAAGGGGCATCTTCCTGAGGAAGAGTTTTAGAAACAACCCCCTTATTGCCGTGGCGACCAGCCATTTTGTCACCGACCGAAAGCTTCCGTTTTACAGCCACATAAACCTTGACCATCTTAATAACACCTGGAAGAAGATCATCACCTTTTTCAAATCGACCAACCCGCTGTTCAAAATCCTCCCTGCAAAGTTCACATTGATGTCTATACATCTCCAGGATATCGTGTACCTGCTCGGTGCGTTTTGGATCCTTCAAAATGATTCCTTCAAGATGAGCCGTCGATATCCCGGTAAGCATGTCTGAATTTATCTTTGCATCCTTTGCAATCAACACCTTTCTATTCTTCTTCAATTGCGATAAACATATCTGTCCTACCAGCAATTTTTCAAGACGCTCGCGAACCACATCATCAATTATTCTAAGTTCATCATCTCTGTCTTTTTTAAGAGCAGTGATTTCCATATCCTCGATCATGAACGTACGCTCATCTTTTTCAGTGCCTCGCCTCGAAAACACCTTGGCATCAATAACTATTCCTTCGACTCCAGGCGGCACCCTCAAAGAAGTATCCTTAACATCTCCGGCTTTTTCGCCAAAGATGGCGCGCAACAGTTTTTCTTCAGGAGACAGCTGAGATTCACCCTTTGGAGTAATTTTACCCACCAGGATGTCACCCTGACGGACTTCCGCGCCAAGTCTTATGATACCGCTTTCATCCAGGTTCTTTAACGCTTCGTCTCCAACATTAGGAATATCACGTGTAATATCCTCTTTCCCAAGCTTGGTATCCCTGGCTACAACTTCAAATTCTTCAATGTGAACAGATGTATATCTTCCGTCTATTACAAGTCTTTCATTAACAAGGATGGAATCCTCAAAATTATAACCGCCCCATGGCATAAAAGCCACCGTTACATTCTTGCCAAGTGCGAGTTCACCTTTGTCTGTTGCCGGCCCGTCCGCGATTATCTCTCCGGCTTTTATTTTTTGACCTTTTCTGACAATCGGCCGATGGTTAAAACATGTATTCTGATTGGAACGTACAAATTTTGAAAGGTTATAAATCATCACAGGCTTTTGACAGCCGCTATCAGAGGGATTGGGATAATCATGCTTTACAACTATGCGGGAAGCATCCACATCAACAACTATGCCGTCCCGCTTGGCAACTATTGTTACACCTGAATCCTTTGCGACCACCCCTTCAATTCCTGTGCCCACCAAAGGAGCCTGGGCAACAACTAAAGGCACTGCCTGGCGCTGCATGTTTGACCCCATTAACGCTCTGTTTGCATCATCATTTTCCAAAAAAGGAATAAGGGATGCGGACACACTTACTAACTGGTTGGGAGAGATATCCATCAATTCAATATCTTCCTGTTTAACCATCATAAACTCACCTGCCACACGTGATGTCACCAGCGGATTAATATATTTCCTTTTTTTATCAAGAGGAGCATTGCCCTGCGCAATCGGATGTTCCTTTTCTTCAAATGCGGTAAGAAACCTGACATCATCAGTTACAGTAGCCTCTTTAACAACGCTGTATGGCGTTTCAATAAATCCATATTCATTAACACTGGCATAGGTGCTAAGAGAAACAATAAGGCCGATGTTGGGACCTTCCGGGGTTTCAATAGGGCAGATTCTCCCGTAATGGGATGGATGCACATCCCTGACTTCAAAACCGGCGCGTTCACGAGTCAGCCCGCCGGGTCCAAGAGCGCTAAGCCGCCGTTTATGGGTCATTTCTGAAAGAAGATTGGTCTGATCCATAAACTGGCTAAGCTGGCTTGTTCCGAAAAACTCTTTAACAACAGCGGAAACCGGTTTTGAATTGACAAGATCATGAGGCATAAGAGCGTCGACCTCCTGCAGGCTCATCCTCTCTTTAATCGCCCGTTCCATACGGACCAGTCCGATACGATACTGATTTTCAAGAAGTTCGCCTACCGCTCGTACCCGCCGATTCCCCAGGTGATCAATATCATCAACAGCCCCTTTGGTATCCCTGAGCTTTACAAGAGTTTTTGCCGTAAGAAGTATATCCTCTTTTCTTAATATCCTTAAATCGACCGAAGTATTAATGCCAAGGCGCAGATTAATCTTCATACGACCTACACCGGAAAGATCATAATAGGTTGACTTGGAAAACAGATTGTCAAGGAACCCCTGGGCCACCTCGGGTACAGGAGGGTTTCCAGGTCTAAGCCTTCTATATATTTCAATCAGCGCTTCCTCTCTTTTTTCAACCATATCCAGCAAAAGTGTCCTGCATATGGAATCACTAGTGTGCACATCATCAATAAAGAGTATCTCAAATTGTTTTATACCGGCATCTTTCAACTTTTCCAGAGCTTCATCATCAACAGTTTCATTGCATTTGACGACAGGGCTTCCGGTCTCCGGATTATGTATTGTCGATGCAAATACCTTGCCTGAAATATATTCAGTATCTATTGGAATAGTTTCTATGTTTAACGATTTCATTCGTTTAACTGAACGCATGGTAACTATTCGGCCTTTTTTTACAATGACCTCTCCGGTTTTAGGGCATTTGATATCCCGGGCGGCACGCTGACCCTTAATGCTATCCTGAACAAGGCTGCCTGCGCTCTTGAATTCCTTGAAATAACTCCTGCCACGCAAAATAATCTTTTCAGTTTTATAGAAATAGGCAAGAATATCTTCGGAAGAATACCCAAAAGCCTTGAAAAGCATTGTAATGGGAAATTTACGTCGCCTGTCAATCCTGATATAAATTATACCTTTATGATCTATTTCCATATCAATCCAGGAGCCACGCACAGGAATGATTCTGGAACTATATATTATCTTGCCGCTGGGATGTATCTTCCCTTTGTCATGATCGAAAAAAACACCGGATGACCTGTGAAGCTGACTTACTACAACCCGCTCAGTTCCGTTAATGATAAATGTGCCCCTTTCCGTCATCAAAGGAATAGTGCCGAAGTATACCTCCTGCTCCTTTATATCGCGGATATTGGAAGTTTGTGCCTCCTTATCGATATCATACACCACAAGCCTTATGGTAATACGTATGGGTATTTCGTAACTCATGCCCCTGTAGACGCATTCTTCTATACTATGCTTAATCTCGCCCAGCCTGTAAGATACAAATTCAAGGGAAGCGCTTCCGGTAAAGTCTTTTATCGGGAATACAGACTTGAATACGGACTGCAATCCGATATCTTTTCGCTTTTCAAATGGAACATCCTTTTGCAAAAAACGTTCGAACGATTTCAACTGCATACTTATAAGGTTTGGAATCTCAACGATCTTCCGTATTTTGCTGAAGTTTTTCCTTATTCGCTTACTCGCCAAAGAGCTTTCCGACATAGCATCTCCAAATATTTGGGTTAAAATCCTGGGTCATCAATTGCCTATCGGCTGGTTATTTTAATTCAACCTGGGCTCCGGCTTCTTCAAGCTGGGTCTTTATTTTTTCCGCATCATCTTTGTCAATACCTTCTTTAATCGGCGCAGGAACTCCGTCCACTAAAGTTTTGGCATCTTTAAGCCCAAGACCGGTAATAGCCCTGACCTCCTTGATCACCTGAATTTTCTTGTCGCCAAAACCGGTTAGAATAACATCAAACTCTGTCTTCTCTTCCGCTTGGGCACCTGCGCCTGCATCAACAGCGCCTCCGGCCATCATCGCAACAGGCGCTGCTGCGGAAACACCGAATTTTTCCTCCATTTCCTTAACAAGTTCAGACAAGTCAAGCACTGACATGTTTGCTATAAACTCAATAACATCCTCTTTGGTAATATCTGCCATTTTATTTTTCCTCCGGAAATATTGTTTGGACTTGGTTCTAACTTCGGTCAATAACAACTGTGCATGCTGTTTGTTAACTATACCTAATTCTTAGTCAAAATTGATGATTGTCGATTGATGATTGTCGATTTGTGGAATCGCTTCGCTCTGTCTTTTTGTTATAAAATTAATAGAATACCTTCAATCTTCAATCTTCAATCTTCAATATCAGGCGGCCTCTTTTTGTTCCTTTATTGCCTGCAAAACATTTAATAACCTCTTGGGCATGTCGTTTAATGCTCTTACAAACGCAGTTGGAACGCTGCTCATAACTGAAAGCAATCTGCCCAAAAGCACCTCCCGCGAAGGCAGAGCCGACAGCTTCTTGATTGCGCTAAGGTCAAGTATCTTGCCGTTCATTATGCCGACTTTAATCTCAAGCGCTTCATGCTCTTCTGCAAAATCAGTCAATATCTTAGCTGGAGTTACAGGATCATCATAACTTAAGGCAACAGCGCTTTGGCCTTTAAAACTATCTTTTATCAATGAAATATCCGTCTCTTCAGAAGCTCTGACAAAAAGAGTGTTTTTGGCTACCTTATATTCGACTCCTGATTCCTTGAGCTTTCTGCGCAACTTACTAATTTTTTCAACATCAAGGCCACTGTAATCTGTAAGAATTACGACCTTGGACTCCGAAAACCTTTTGCGAATATCTTCTACAATTTTTTTCTTTTCATCTATATTCAAAAATTACCACACCTCCTTTCCTGACCTGTAAAAAACCGGAGGAAATGCTCCAATAGCAAATCTGTCTCGGTAGGCCGGCGATTCCGATTAAACACAAAAAAATGTACCTACGGTCTTTGACAGCAGTATTATAGAGACCTTTGAAAAACGTCCCCTTTTGCCCAATCTCTGCGTCAG
>JABMRH010000237.1 GCA_013202725.1 Desulfobacteraceae bacterium | reverse complement strand
TGCAAAGGTCTCATTGTACAAAGCTGAAGGGTCAGGAATCAGGCTTCAGGGGTTTTTCCGGGCAATAAAATCAACGCCGTTTTTAAATATGCGTATTCCCGTTGTCAGGTTTGAATCCGGTTTTTTGCCGCTGCGTTTTATCTTTTCCTTATCGCGCGTCCAGTCCGGATGATTTGTCCAGTGGTTAAAGGCTTCAGGATGAGGCATAAGGCCGAAAATCCGGCCGGTGGGATCGCATATCCCTGCAATATCATTTATCGACCCGTTTGGATTAAAAGGAAATTTGCCCTCTGCGGGATTTCCGTCCGGCAGGGCATACTGGATAACGACCTGGTTGTTTTTTGTTAGGCGCTGGATTATGTCCTTATCCGAATAAAATTTTCCCTCTCCATGTCTTATGGGAAGCTCCAGAATATCAAATCCCTTTGTAAATACACAGGGAGATGAAGAATTAACCTTCAGCATTACCCAATCATCCCTGAAATTCCCACAATCATTAAATGTAAGAGCAATAGATCGTGTTTTGTAATCGCCGCTGAAACCAGGCAAAAGCCCCAGGTTGACAAGGGTTTGGAATCCGTTGCATATCCCAAGCACAAGATTTCCCTTGTCAACAAATTTAAGTATTTTATCGCCTATATTTGTCTTCAGACGAACAGCCTGAATCACACCTGCGCCATGATCATCTCCCCAGCTAAATCCTCCTACAAAGACCATTATCTGAAAATCATCAAGAGTCACAGAACCGTCAATAAGCGAGTTGATATGCACCCTCCTGGCTGAAGCGCCGGCCAGTTCAAGGGCATAAGCTGTCTCATTATCACAGTTCAGGCCGTATCCGGCCAGGACGAGTGCGTTTACCCTGTTCATATCAAGTCTCCAAACGGTTTTTTCCAGGCGGTTTTCAAGTCTTGAACAGGGATGGAAATAATGGTTTTGCTTTTCCCCCTGTTTTTAGAATCGCTGATAACCAAATCGCCGGACTTATCCGTTATAACCCCTATGCAGGAACAAGGAAGCCCTTTAAAAATATCTTCAAAGGTCTTTCTGTTTTCAGGATCTATTGTCACTATAAAGCGACCCGCGGATTCTGAAAATAAAATGGTGTCAATACGATCAACCCGGATGGCAGGCACAAGAGCAAGATCGACTTTCATGCCCAGATCCCCGCCCATGGCAACCATTGTTAGATGCACGCCCAGACCGCCGCGATATATTCCATGGGCGGATGCGACAACCTCTTTTTCAATAGCGCTGCCGAGCGCCCTGTAAAGCGTGGCAAACTGTTTGGAATGCACCTGCGGGACATTCAAGCCAATATATCCATAATGTTCGTAGTATTCGGAACCTCCAAGCTCGTTTCCTGTTTCTCCAAGAATATAAACCAGATCACCAGGGATCTTGGAGTCCATTGTAATGCATTTGTTTATATCGTCGATAACAGATATTGTTGAAAACTGGATTGTTTCAAGAGCGGATACCTTGTGGGTTTCACCATACCGGCCTGCAAGATATCCATCAACATACATGCTGTCTTTCCCTGAAAGGAGCGGTATCCCATATTCCAGGCAGATATCCTGAAGCGCCCGGCATGAGCGTACCAGTTGCGCTGCCTTGAATCTGCCGTCAGGATTATCTTCAGGATGGTATCGAATGTTGGGCCAGCAGAAATTATCCACACCGCCTATCATATCCAAATCGGCCCCGACAGCAATCAGCCTGCGAACAGCCTCATCAATGGTGCAACTTGTCATGTGATAAGCATCTATTGCCGAATATGCCGGCAACAGCGCCTGGGCAAAAGCAAGCCCCTTCTCGGAATCAAGCACAGGCCTTATAACGGACGCATCGCTGTTAACATCGCGGCCAACGCCTACAAGAGGTTTAATAACGCTTGTTCCCTGCACTTCATGGTCATACTGCCTGGATATCCATTCCCTGGAACATATATTGGGACGCGACAAAATGTCTGTAAGCAAAGCTTCATAGTCACGGGGCTCTCTGATAACCGGTTCAAAGAGTCCTCTTTGACCAGGCTCCTGCCAGTGCGCATCAAATTCCCACTGTGGAAAACCGGAACTTAACAAATCAAGATTAATATAGGCGCACGTCTTCCCGTTATAGGTGATATGAAGTTTCCCTGAATCCGTATATTTGCCGATAACGGCGCTCTCAACAGCATGCTTTTTTGAAAGTGCAAGAAAACTGTCCAGATCCTCCGGCTTTATGGCCACAGTCATGCGCTCCTGAGATTCTGAAATCCATATCTCCCATTGATCAAGGCCTTCATATTTTAAAGGAACTTTTTCAAGTTCAATTTCGCATCCGTTTGAAAATAGAGCAGATTCCCCGACAGAGGATGAAAGCCCTCCGCCGCCGTTATCTGTAATAAATTTTATAAAACCCTTATCGCGCGCCTCTAATATAAAATCATGCATCTTTTTCTGGGTGTATGGATCCCCTATCTGTACATGACCGGCAGGAGTGCTTTCAGAAAAAACCTCAGATGCAGCGGTTACGCCATGAATTCCGTCTTTGCCGACCCTTCCGCCGCACATGATTACCAGGTCTCCTGGCGATGTTTTTTTCTGTTCTGAAGGCTCTCCCTTTATCTGTGCAGGCATTATGCCGACGGCCATCACGAAAACCAGGGCTTTCCCCATATAACCGGGATGAAAAAGGAGCTGTCCAAAGGTTGTGGGGATCCCGCTCTTGTTGCCGCCGTCCCGCACACCTTCTATAACCCCGTCCAGAAGGCGTCTTGGATGAAGATGCGGGGTAAGATCGCCATTATAATCCCTTTGCCCTACACAATAACCATAGCCCCCCATAATCAGCTTTGCGCCCTTGCCCGTGCCCATGGGATCGCGATACACACCCACAATGCCAGTTATTGCTCCGCCGTAAGCCTCCATGTTAGATGGAGAATTGTGGGTCTCACCAGTGATAACATAATAGTGGTCGTCATCAAATCGTCCTATGCCGGCATTATCCCACAATACAGACACAACCCACGGCTTTTTCTCCTTTAACGAGAGTGTCGGCTCCTTGATACAGGTCTTAAAAATATTGTCCACAACCTCTGCATGGCCTGTTGAAAGGTCCTGATAATGGAACAACCCCTGGAAGGTATTATGGTTGCAATGATCGCTTCTTGCCTGGGAAATATATTCAAGCTCAATGTCTGTAGGCGCCGCAAGACCGACTGTCGCCCGCTCTGCCTGAATCTTGCTGTCTAAAAAATATGCTCTGATAGTTGGAATGTCGTTTGGATTTAAAGCCAGGTTCCGCTTATCGCTTATCCTTTTCAGTGTTTCATCGGTGTCAATCGGAATAGACATAACAACCGGCTTATGATCAAGCATGACCCTGGGAATAATAATTCCAGTTCCGGCTTTATGGTCCCAGTTATGTTGTGAATATATCTTCCATCTCTGTATTGTGTCGTTGGCGAGCAGTTCACCGGCGATTTTATCCGCATCTTCGGCTGTCAGACCTTTTCCTTTCAGGCAATACCGTTTTGAAGTATAGATCGCTTCTCCAGGCTTAAACTTTATTCCCAGGATATCTTCCACCGCCTCAACAGCGGTGCTGCCTGGATTGTCCCTGACACCCGGCCTGAAGCCGACCCAGATAATCCAGTCAAACTCAATCGGAATAGGATCAAAAGAGGATATCTGTGTTACAGGGTTTGTGAAGATTTCCGTTTGGATGGTTTTTAACTGTTCGGCAGTTAGGTCGGCATCAATGGTGAGCACGTTAATGGCGCGTACCCGTGAAAGTTTAATGCCAAAATAATGGAAAGCCTTCCGGCGGATCCCATCTCCTTCAGCATCAACAAGATCCTGATTAAGCGCTATTTCGAGTCGATACGGCATGATGATAGATTTAAGTTTAATTATTGCTTAGCCATTGTTAGATGCCAACCGGCTAATGTCGTTATAAAACACAAAGATCATCAGCAATATTAATATTAGGATCCCTGCCTGCTGAGCGATTTCACGAACTCTTATACTGACCGGACGTCCTATTGCAGCTTCGACAAAAAAGAAAATCAGATGGCCGCCATCTAAAACCGGTATTGGAAGTATGTTTAAAATGCCAAGATTGATGCTAAGGAGAGCGATAAAAAAAATAAAGCTGGTCGCTCCTTCCCTGGCCTGCTGGCCTGCCATCTCGGCAATCATTATCGGGCCGCCTATGGTTTTTACAGAGATAGTTCCCTGTATCATTTTAACAATACTAATTACAACTAATTTTGAAATTTTCCAGGTTTGGATAATACTCTCTGAAAAAGCCTGAAACGGATTCAACTCCCTTACAAATATATCGCCGGAGGATTTAATCCCGATTACATATCGCTTAATTTCATCGCCGAATATATTTTTTGCCGAAATCTGTTTTGGGATGAGCTTTACAATAAATGTCGATTCTCCCCGACGAACTGTTAAGGCAAGGCTTTCGCCCTTGCTGTCGGTAATAATTCCGGCCATCTCCTCCCAGGTTTTGATAGCAAACCCATTAATCTCTATTATCTGATCATCCTTCTGCAGCCCTGCCTGATGCGCCGGCAAACCCTCGTTAACATCTCCGATAACAGGTTTTAAAACAAAGGAACCATAACTTTGAAAAATTCCAAAAAATATTATTACAGCAAGAAGAAAATTAAAAAAAGGGCCTGCCGCAACGATTAAGATCCTTTTAAAAACATGTTTATGTGTAAATGAAACAGGCAGGTCAACAGGAGATATATCTGCATTTGGTTCTTCGCCCACCATCTTAACATATCCGCCAAGCGGCATTATAGAAACAATGTACTCGGTTCTGCCTATCTTTTTTCCGAACAGTTTAGGGCCAAACCCTAATGAAAACTTTTCCACCCCCACTCCAAAAAGCCTGGCAACAAGGAAATGGCCGAGTTCATGAAAAAAAATAAGTATTCCCAAAACCACGATAAATGAAAAAATAGTAGTAAACATAATTACAATAGTTCCTATTGTGAGCTGGTAAGCTGGTAAGCTGATGAGCTGATTTATTTCATAGATTTTATAAGAGAATTTAGCATTTTGGTTATCTCCTCAGCATCATTTTGGATTTCCTGAAGTATTTTCATGCTAATCCAGCCAGCCTCATTGAAAATAATTAAAAGCGTAATAACTTCGAAAAGGGAACCTCTGGCAATATATAGAAACTGAATAAATTCTTTTGTTGACTGTCGGCCCTTTCCCTCCGCTATGTTCATTGCCACACTTGTTGATGCAGACTCAAGCTGTTCAATAAGACGATAGTGTTTGCGGTCTGTATTCAGTCCATCAACAATCCGGATAACCTTTTTTGCAAACAAAATGGATTTTTGCCAAACCTTCAGCCTTTGAAAACTGAATATATTCCCATTATCATGTTGCATCGATCAATTCTTCCAATTCACATGCTGCCTTACTTTAACAGCTCATCAGCTCATCAGCTATTTTCCTTGCCCACCTGTCAGCTTCGATAATATCGGACAGCTCCGGATTTGCGACAACAGAGTGTATCTCCATTATTCTGCCGATAACCTCAGATATTTTGACAAACGGAATGCGTCTGTCTAAAAAAGCCCGCACAGCCATCTCATTT
>JABMRH010000236.1 GCA_013202725.1 Desulfobacteraceae bacterium | reverse complement strand
TTCGACTTTTTACGAATTCATCAAATTTAATTAATCGGTTTAAACCACTACTCTGATAGTGGTACCATAAAAAGGTTCTACCGTTATAGGAATTAGTTAGTTACAAGTGCCTAAAATGCCTAAAGTATATTAAAGTGCCTAAAGTTAATGTATTCTGCCTGTTTTAAAGCCTGCTTTGGCACTAACTACCGGCCCGCATAGTAGGCCTGGGCCAAGGTTTCAAGTGTCAACTTTTAGCATTCAGCTTTTTTTCCACAACTTTAATGCCGATCATCAGCGCAGAAAGCGCTGCAGGGGTGATCCCATCTATGCGTGATGTTTGGCCAAGTGAAGACGGCTTTATGGAGGAAAGCTTTTCTTTCAGTTCATTTGAAAGGCCGTGCACTCCGGAAAAATCAAAATCTTCCGGTATTTTCATGCTTTCCATATTTTTGAATTTTCCGATTTCACTCAACTGCCTTTTAATATAGCCTTCGTATTTGATTTCTATTTCCACCTGCCTGGCAACTTTTTTGCTTATATTGTCAGGGCCTTTGGCTAATATTTCAACTCCACGATAGTCAATCTCCGATCTTTTAAGAATCTGATCAAGATATATACCACTGCTTAATGGCATTGTCCCCATGTTTTGCAAGTAATCGTTTGTTTTTTCTGCCGGCTTGATAAGTGTTTTTTTTATTCTTTTTATCTCTTTATCGATCTGTTTTTTTCGCTCATTAACATCATGAAGCATCTCTTTGTCGATAAGACCCAGCTTGTACCCTGTTTCAGTTAACCTTAAATCGGCATTATCTTCCCGCAGCATAAGCCTGTATTCCGCTCTTGAAGTAAACATGCGATAAGGTTCACGTGTTCCTCTGGTGACAAGATCGTCGATCATAACACCCATGTAGGCCTGCGACCTGTCAAGAATAAAGGGAGGTCTCGCCTGAACCTTGCATGTCGCATTGATTCCGGCCCATATGCCTTGGGCGGCAGCCTCTTCATAACCCGATGTTCCGTTGATTTGACCGGCCAAAAACAGCCCCGAAATCGGCCTGGTCTCAAGTGTGGGCTTAAGCTGCAAAGGGTCGACATAATCGTATTCTATAGCATATGCAGGACGCATTATCTCAGCCTCTTCCAGTCCTTTTATGGACCTGACAAAGCGCACCTGAATTTCCATGGGGAGGCTGTTCCCAAGGCCGCTGGCGTAAATTTCATCGGTGTCAAGACCCTCAGGCTCAAGGATAATCTGGTGCCTGTCTTTATCCGGGAATCTGACGATCTTATCTTCAAAAGAAGGGCAGTACCTGGCGGAGACCCCTTTTATGACTCCACTGTACATGGCGGATCGTTTTAGATTGTCCTGCACGATCTTGTGGCTGTTCAGACTTGTATGTCCGATATAACTTGGAAGTTGCGGCATAGTAATTTTGTTTGTGGAAAATGAAAACGGAGTAGGGGAGCGCTCTGCGTCCTGCTTTGTAAACATCGAAAAATCAATGCTTGTTTTCCTGAGTCTGGGAGGGGTGCCGGTTTTCATCCTTCCAAGTTTAAAACCCAAGTCCTCGAGATGTGCGGGAAGACCATAAGAGGCAAACTCCCCGGCTCTTCCGGCCTTGATTGAATTAAATCCTATATGTATTAAACCTCTTAAAAACGTTCCTGTGGCCAGAACAACCGTTTCAGCCTGATATCCGAATTCTGTATTATCCTCAACACCGGCGATTTTGCCGTTCTCCACAACAAGCTTTTCAACCATTGCCTGCTTGAGTTCCAGACCGGGCTGCCTTTCAATTACAGCCTTCATGGTCATATGATAGCGCATTTTATCATTCTGTGTCCTGGTCGAATGCACTGCCGGCCCTTTTTTTGTATTCAGCGTTCTATACTGTATTGCGGTTTTGTCTGCTGTTTTTGCCATTTCTCCGCCAAGGGCATCTATCTCTTTTACAAGCTGTCCCTTTGCCATGCCTCCTATTGACGGGCTGCACGGCATTGCGGCAACCTTGTCAAGATCGATTGCCATCATAAGAACACTGCATCCCATTCTTGCTGCTGCTAAAGCGGCTTCACAT
>JABMRH010000235.1 GCA_013202725.1 Desulfobacteraceae bacterium | reverse complement strand
TCCATCCGGCTGTGGAGTTTACCTAAAAATCTTTCTACCGGCTCCTGTCCGTTTCCCTTTTTAAAATGAAGATCTTTGGCCAGTTTTATCTGGTATTCAAAATACAGGTGATCGCATTTTCTGCCGGCTAAATGTTGCAAACGGTTTCTAACATTCCATATAAATGAAATGGCGTTTGTTAAAGCGTTATACTCCTCATGGGACAGGTAACCATAATACTCAAGATCTCTGGGCTGCTTAATATTGGATTTAATCTTGGCGATCCAAAGCATTGTATGATAATCTCTTAGCCCTCCCCGGCCCTCCTTTAGGTTTGGTTCAAGAAGATATGTAGAGTCTCCGAAGCGTTGGTGACGATTCCTGTTGTTTTTGATAAGAGCGCTGATTATTTTTTTGGATTGTTTTAACAGTATCTTTTTGCTGACCAGTTCCATAAGCTCGGAATGCAAAGAAGAGATTCCGCATATAAAACGGGCATCCAGAAGAGAGGTCAGAACCTCAATATCTTTTTTTGCCAGGCTCACACATTCCTTCAGCGATCTGGCAGAATAACCGATATCAAGGCCAATATCCCATAGCGGGTAGAGAATCTCTCTAATAAGATTATCAGCTATGTCGGGGATTTCTTTGTTAAAAAGGAAAACAAGGTCTATGTCTGAATGGATGCATTGTTCCTGCCTGCCATAACCGCCAACGGCGATAATTGCGCAAGGATTTTTAATGGCGCCTGTTTCCGGGCTGATTAAGCTTGTTTCATAACTTTCACAAAAATATTCATCTAAAATTCTGCTATGTTGCTTAAGAAAAGAGGGTTCTTTACCCTTTAAAAAGTTTGAAATTAAACTTTCCCGCTTTTGCTGAAGGCTTTTTGAAGCGTGTTTGAATTTTTTCATCATATTGATCCTTCATTCATATTTAGACCTCAACGAGTATGAAGCATCAGATGATAATTAAGTAAAGAAAAAACAGATAAATTTGACACAAAACTTCAATGTTGATAATTATCAATTAATACGGGTAGCCTTTTGTTTACGAAACCCAACAAAAACTATAAGGAGGAATAATTTATGGCGCTTTTTCTCGTGCAGCATGGCAAGAGTCTGCCAAAAGATAAAGATCCTGAAAAAGGTCTTTCCGATGAAGGAATCATTGATGTTAAGCGTATAGCGGATGCAGCTAAGAAACACGGCGTTAATATATCATGCATTAAGCACAGCGGTAAAAAAAGGGCGCGTCAAACCGCCGATATATTTGCACCTGCCTTACAACCTGAACTTGGTGTTCAGGAGATTAGCGGAATAAATCCATTGGATGATGTTGCAAGCTTTGCCGATAACATAAGCAGCGGAGAAGATTTAATGCTTGTAGGTCATTTGCCTTTTATGGAAAAATTGGTCTCTTTTCTGATAACCGGATCTATTGCTAAGCCGGTTATAAAATTTCAGAATGGAGGCATTGTGTGTTTGGATGAGGATCCAGATAGCCATTGGTGGGTAATAAAATGGGCGCTTATGCCGGAAATTAGATAGCAGCCGGCGCATCCTTATGAAGAACAAAACAGACTGCAGAATCCCGCATTCTGTCCATTACCACTTGAAAACATCCTTTTTCTTTCTCTATTTTGATTACCCGTACTATTTGTTCGAGTTCTTTATACTGAGGAGCTATTTCCGAAAGAAAGTTATAGCTGTTGCGAAGAAAGATTTCATTCAGGATATTATTCTTGATTCCTGGATATACAGCCAGATAGTAAACTCTATCTTCTACCAGATCCTGGAAAAAGTGTGTGCCGTAGGATACTTCCGGGATATATCCAGCAGAGCTTTTAGCTACCTCAACAATGAGTGAAGATGCATCGATATCAGCATAGGTAACATTTACACCGAGATTAATATTGTTGCTTCCCCATCGTCCAGGACCTATCAAGCAATAGCTTTCTTCAGCAGCTTCTAATGTAGAGTTAATACGACCGATTGAGCGGCCCACCTGATATTTTTTATCTGTGGCAAGCTCTTTATATTCATCACTATCGACATAGACAATATATCGAAGATTATCAACAAGGGCAGTATTGACGCAGTTATCTGTTTGAAATATGATATTTTTTTCATTAATATCTTCTGGAAATTCGACATTTTCCTGATCACGAATTTCACTTAAGGGTCTGCACTGCAGCAGATTGATCATTATTTGGCCTTTATCATCAATATCCGCAATAAATTCAATGTCAACAGGAATACCATACGCCTCTTCCAGTTTTTGTAAAATTTTGTCCATTATGTTGGCAAAGGGTGTTTTAGCAATGAAATTATTGAAAGTAAGGACCCTGTCCTGTGCGCTTTTGTATTGCATAAAGCTAATGGGATCAGAAAAGGCGCCTTCGTTAAAAACTGAAAAAAGGTGCTGATATATGGGCAGTTCGTTAATAGTGACAACTTCATTAATTTCCATGCTTTTAAGCTCATTGGAAGAAAGATCGATAAGATCAGCAGAATGCTGGGAATAATGTTTTATTTCAGACTCATAAAGAACGGGACGAATCGTTGGGTGACTCAAGGCAACCATTCGCGGATAATCGTTCCCAACACGGTCTACCGCCCGTGTGCCTAAACCAAAAACAATCCGCAGCAGACCCTTGTCAGTGTTAATGCGGGGTGACCAGGGATGAAAATTTCGGGAAAAACCCACGCCAGCAAGCATAGGCATTAGAATATTACCTAAATTCCGGCCCTCAACACGCATAACCAGAATGCCCATTTGCTCATCATTATTGATGAGCTTTTTTTTGATGCGATACAGCAGGGCGTCAGGTTTCAAAACGCTGCTATAAACAGTTTTTATAGCAGTCAAAAAGTCATTAAAGCGATCCTCAAATGTACCCTGGTTGGTACAGAAAACGCTTTCGTATTTCCCGGCAAATGCATAGCCAAAGTTATCTTCCAGCAGACTGGAAGATCGGACAATGATCGGCTGTGTGCCAAAGTGCTCGAGAACTTTTCTTAGCTGGGTGAGAAGTTCCGGGCTGAAGGAAGCTGAGAGGAACTTTTTTTGCAGGTTGGGATATTCCGAAACAATTGTTTCCCTGTCTTGATACTGCTGGCTCAGCAAGTACAGCAGGTCATTGTCAAGTAAAAACTGGAAGAAAGTGTCAGAGCCAATATAGTAGGAATCATGGTCCTGAAGTATTTCCTTAAGTTCCGGCATGTCACTGTCAGCAGCCATGTCAAGTATTTTTTTTGCCAAAACCATGCCGGCTGCTTTTCCTCCGATTCTTCCCGATCCGACCAGCCGGTCATGTATTTTTTCAATGTCTTCTAATGAAAAATATTTTCTGGCCCGTTCAAAATATTCAGACCGTTCACTGATCAGCGTTTTGATCAGTTCCATGCGGAGCGCCTCGCAGTTGGCAGGTGACCAGCATGTGTGGTCCTTTAGGCGGCGAAGGAGGGTTTCAATAGGCTGCAGATATTCAGATTTGGGTGGTATTTTATCACCCATCATTTTTGGGACCTGCTCGATTCCGTGCCAGGGTCCTTCCGGAGCTTTCCCAATCCGAGAAAGGAGCATGTGCGTTTTAAACATAGTAGGAGAATAGCGGTCCCATGCTTTAAGAGGGCAGATGTAGGACTGGCCGCCTTGTACATAAAAATCGATCAAAACCTGGGTTGTGTCCCGGATAGTTGCAACGGTCTGATTATTATGGCTCCCCCTGAGTATGCAGAAATAGGCTATTGTATCTAATTCAAAGAGCCGGGGGCAGACCGTTCGAAAGAAATTGGCCACCGACTCATCACTTCCCCAGTCTCTTGCCAGGATGGAGATATTGTCAAAGACATAATATATTTTTTTGCCAGATGATTCCATCAGCTCCTGAACAAAATGATAGAAATAGTCGAATCCCTGTGACGGATCAATGGTTACCATTTTGCAGTTTTCAGGTATTCCGGCAATCGCATATTCGTCAAAATGGACATAAATAATATCAATCCCATTTTTAACGGCGCTTTCAACAAACGGGTGAACGAGCCAGGAATATTCCAGTGTATTGGTGACCCGCCATACTACATTATCACCCCATCTAAGACTATCGATCAGCTCATCAATAACAGGGGTGCCTGTAGTTATTTTAGGCTGTTCATTGGACATATTATTTATTCCTTCATGGCTCCATAATTGATGAACTCGCAAAAAGTCGGATTCAGCCAGTATGTCATTTCGACCGCAGGGAGAAACCTTATATTTTCAATGCATTACAGACTAAAGATTTCTCGCTTCGCTCGAAATGACAAAATTCAAAGGCCTCATAACATAACACTTAACACCTAACAATTAAAACCAAACACCAGTATCTTAAACACAAATCCGAGCACACGAG
>JABMRH010000031.1 GCA_013202725.1 Desulfobacteraceae bacterium | reverse complement strand
TGTGCCTTTGTGGCTGAATTGTTACTATATTTTTTCGCAAGCCCTTAGTTTTGCGCTTCTTGCCATGGGATTGACCGCTATCTCTTCTTCAGTCGGCCGCAATACTTTCCTGGTCAAAGAGCAAACAATCCTTTTTGGGTTACAAACACATTTTGGAAAGTCCGGCGGACAAATACACTTGCCCTCCAGAGCTTTTATTCGACGTTTTACAATTCGATCTTCAAGGGAATGGAAAGATATTACACAAAGACGGCCTTTGGGCCTTAAGAAATTTACGGCGCTTTCCATAAATGAATCGAGCAGTTCGAGTTCTCTATTAACAGCGATTCTAAGAGCCATGAACACTCGAGTGGCGGGATGAATTTTCTGAGTAAATAAAGATTTTTTTGGTACAGCATCACATACTATTTGAGCCAACTGCCTGGCTGAACAGATCCTTTTTCGCTTTCTTACCTTTACGATGTTATGTGCTATCTGTTTTGCCCAGCGCTCCTCGCCATATTGCTTAAAAAGTTTTTTCAGATCTTCTTCATCCATCCTGTTTACCAAATCTCCGGCTTTTACTTGCGTGTTAACATTCATCCGCATATCAAGAGGCTCGTCCTTTTTGAAACTAAAGCCTCGGCCACTTAATTCGAGTTGATAAAAAGAAATTCCAAGATCTAAAAGAATGCCGTCTACTGCATCAATATTTATCTGTGAAAGAATCTCCGGAAGATTAACAAAATTTTCGTGAAAAAGACGGACATTCAATCTATATGGTTTCAGTACCTTCTTTGCATTTAATATTGCATCCTTGTCCTGATCTATCCCGATCAATAACCCGCCGGGGATAATTTTTTCCACAATGGCAAGAGCATGGCCCGAGCCGCCAAGCGTGCAGTCAACATAGGTTTTCCCTGGCATACAATTCAAAAAATGGACCGCTTCTCTCAGCATGACTGGGATATGTTTGTATGGCATAGAGTTAAAGCCCTAATTTTGCTATTTCGTTGCCTACATCCTCCTTCTTCATATCATCTTCCATCTGCATCACTTCCCGCTCATATCTTTCTTTTGACCATATTTCAAAGTGAGCAATTTGACCGACAAGCATGATCTCCTTCTCAAGCCCGGCATACTGTCTTAATACCGGTGGGATCAGGATACGCCCCTGCTTATCACATATACAATCAGATGCTCCCCCGATAAAAACCCTCCTGAAACGCCGCATATACTCACTGGTCTGCGCCAGGGACAATATTTTGGATTCAATTTCACTCCACTGATCAAAAGTATATGCAAACAGGGCTCCGTCAAGCCTGGTAACCATTGCGCCGTCACCACCACCATCCTTAATGACATCACGAAACCTTGCCGGAATTATGACGCGGCCTTTTGAATCGATTGTATTATACGAACTGCCCCTGAACATATAACCACCCCCAATTATCCACTTTTATCCACTTTTTCATGAATAAAAGTACATTTCAATCATGGTGTCAAGAAAAAAATGAAAAAAACTTATATTTTTTATAATGATTTATTAAAGTTAAAGGTAATAATTCAGATTAATTTTAGGTGGGAAATTGTGGGGCTATTTAAAAAAGTTCTTGAGACATAAAACAACACATGATTAAAATCAAAAAAGGGATTACGAAATTAGTCGTAACCCCCTGAACTGACGCTAAATTATTACTATCTTTTAACCTTTCAGTTTTTTATTTTTTATCTTTCTTGTCTTGCTCCTTTGGACTTTATCTTTTTTTCTTAACATTCGTGATACATCCTTTTGCCTTCTTGTGATTTTCTCTTTTGCCATAACCATATCAACCGCTACTTTGATTCACCTTTATCTACCATCTCTAACATGCCCCTATCAGCCAATCTTCCGTTCGAACTGGTACCATACTCTCCCCCTCACCATTTACTGGCACTGGCAACTTATAAATTGAAAAAACTCCACGCAGCCCCGTATAAGCGGGATCTTCGCTTCCGCTTCGACAAGCTACGGGGAATGCGCTCGCTTTTGCGGTTCAAATCATCTGAATCACTTTTTTTTCTATTATATCACGCACATTGCGCATAAACTCTACGGGTTTGCCGGATGGGTCCGGGATGTTCCACTCCTGCCTGATTACATCTGATATAAACGCACATTCCTCTCCACAGCCCATGGTTATAATTATGTCGGGCTTTCCGGCCAACACGGCAGCATCAATTGATTGAGGCCTGCGAAATGCCATGTCGATCCCCTTTTCTTTCATTGCTTCAACCATTACAGGATTGATTTGGCTCGCGGGACTGCTTCCACCGCTGACAACCTCGATTTTATCACCTGCAAACAACTGGGTGAATGCAGAGGCAATCTGGCTGCAACAGGCATTTTCCCGGCAGGCAAACAAAACTTTCTTTTTACCTAAAAATGGTTGTAAAAGAGTGCTGACAGCCTCTTTTACATCTTTGAGAACCGTTGGATGTTTTTCCATATCACCGGAATCGGCGATCTGCCTGTATGTAAGGCTCCCATCATAGCCGGCCCCAACAGCATCAAAAAAGTATTTTGCGGTCAGGTGTACTCCGTCAAACAGATTTTCCCCTTTTGAAGCTCCGAGTGCCAGCAAAAACCCGCGCCTGAACTTTTGGCCGGGGTCATTTAGTTTTAGTAAATATTTTCTTGACCAAAACACCTGGCATCTGTCGATGAGCGCCTTAAGCTGAGCAGTGGTATGGTAAAAAAATATCGGGGTAGCAGCTACAATAACATCCGCTTTACGCAGCAGTGGATATATTTCATTCTTCATGTCGTCATCAATAGGACAAAATCCCTTTTTTGAACACACAGTATATTCTCTGCAAGGGATAATGTTTTTTTTGTCAACTTCAATAACATGTGTCTGAGCGCCAAGTTTTTTTGCTTCACGCATAAACACAGACAGTAGAAAGGCTGTGTTCCCTTTTTCCCGTGGGCTTCCCTGTAAACCGAGCACCATCATAATATAAAAATCCTTGCTTTAAGAGTATATCTTGAATAAAAAAGAAATGATTTTATATATTATATTGATATATTCGTAAAAAGTCAAAAGTCGAGTCACTCCCGCGAAGGCGGGAGCCAATAAGTACTTGAAAGAACTGGATTCCCGTTCCCCGATCGGAGTCGAGGATAAGCTTCACGGGAATGACAAAATTGTGCATATT
>JABMRH010000030.1 GCA_013202725.1 Desulfobacteraceae bacterium | reverse complement strand
GCTTGATGAACTCGTAAAAAGTCCCTCTGGCCTGTCATTTCGAGTGAAACGAGAAATGACAGGCCAGAGGGACTTTTTACGAGTTCATCAAGCTTATCACTTTATAGTTTTGTCATTATGACGGAAAAAAGGAAAAATATCAAAGAATTTGAACACATAGGCAGTGTTATTAATAAGGTCCTGAAAACATGCCGGCATGAATCTGATGAAGAGCTAATTAAGGTTTGGAATTTGTGGAATAGCGCAGTAGGAGATGTTGTTGCGGAAAATACCAGGCCTGCCGCATTCAAAGGAAGGCTTCTTCTTGTGCATGTAGTTAGTTCAACATGGATGCACCAGCTTCAATTTTTAAAAACAGATATTATAGCAAAGATAAATGATGCTCTGGGCAAGGACATGGTCGGAGAAATAAAATTCAAGATCGGTCCTTTAAGCTAAAAGGTGAAAACTTTAACCACAGATACTTTTTTTAACGGCCGCCTGCAGGTCAAACAGAATCGGTCCGGCTACCGTTTTTCGATTGATGCGGTTTTGTTGGCAGGCCATATCAGGTTGCGGCAGGGTGACAAGGTCCTTGATCTTGGAACAGGATGCGGAATTATTCCCTTGATTCTTGCGCATAGGCATAAAAAAATAAAAGTTTATGGCGTTGAAATTCAAAAGGAGCTTGCTGATATTGCATCTGAAAATGTTAAAGAAAATCGTATGGAAGATCAAATTAACATCCTTTGCCGTGATATGAAAGAGCTGAAACATGATATGGTTTCCGGTCCCGTGGATCTGATTGTATGCAATCCCCCATACAGGAAAGCCAGGTCAGGAAGGATAAATCCGGATCAACAAAAAGCGGTTGCCAGGCACGAAATCAAGGTTAACCTGAATGATGTTATTGAAACAGCCCGCCGCATGTTACGAACTTCAGGAAGGTTTGTTATGGTTTATCCTGTCCAGCGAATGATTGATATGCTCACCCAAATGCGTTCAAATGGTATTGAGCCTAAATTTTTCCGCATGATTTATTCAGACTCAAGTTCTGAAGCAAAACTTATTTTAGTGGAAGGGATTAAAGGCGGCCGCCCCGGCACAAAGATCGGGCCGCCCATGCTGATCTATCAAAAAGACGGCTCTTATACGGATGAAGTCAAAAAGATGATGGGATGATGTAACAGTAGACACTGAAACCCTATAGCATGTTTATCACCTGGCCGGTTATTACTTTGGGATAAAAATAGGTTGATTTTCTCGGCATTATCAGTCCCTGCTCGGCTATTTCACGCACCTGGTTAATCTTTGTCGGGTTAAGAATAAAGGTGATATCGCATCTGCCTGAGACAACCTCATGGATCGCCTTTTCTTCGCTGCTTGAATAGGCAATCAGTTTTTCATTATCAAGCATTGACTGGTCAAAACCAAGAATCTCCATTAAAATTAGGCGTGTCAGCACAGTAACGTCAAGGTTTATTAAAGATGCTGAAATTTCTTTGCCGAACATCTGCTTCATGATTTGTGGCTTTAGTGTCAGCAGATAAAATTCCTGCCGATTTTTTATAAAAACCCCGATTATATTTTTTGAGTTGTTTGATCTAAGAGCTGAGATAAATTGTGCACGGGCATTTTCCCTGCTTTTTTCATCAAACGGGATAGTTGTTATTTCAAAATAATTTTCGGCTTTTTGAATAAATGTCGTAAGATCAGAAGCCTGAACCTTTTTCAGCATGCGGTGTGCCGGAAGTATAATAAGCCCTGGATCTTCCATGCTGCTGACATACATCATTACATAGTTGGCTGGATGGTCGGCGCTGAAACCGGGTTTAATCTCAGATATCCACTTTTTGTATTTAAGAGCTGTTTCATATCTATGGTGACCATCAGCAATGAGCAGTTTTTTTTCCTTCATTGCATCGGTTATATGACTATGCATAGATGTATCGGTTATGCGCCACAGTCTGTGCTTCAGGCTGTTGCTGTCAATAAATTCCATATCCGGCGCTTTAGCGCCGGCCGCATCCTTTAATGAACCCAGAATGTCGTTTTGATCGGAATAAATTCCAAAGATCGGGCTGAAATTGGCATGGCATGCCTTTATAAGTTCAAACCTTTTGGCTGTTACCTTGGAGAAGGTTTTTTCATGTGGAATAACTATTCCCTTGTTAAAAGGTTCAAGACCGACTAAAGCAATCAGGCCGTAGCGTGTAATCATTTTATTTTCTGAAGAAAACTCCACACTTGTAAGGTAAAGCGAAGGTGAGTTGTCCCGCACCAGGATATTTTCTGAAATCCATTTGTTAAGCAGGTTTGCGGCCCTTGTATGCCGGTTGTTTTTATCCGTGTCCTTTTTTGTTGATTTGCCCATGTCCAGCCGGATAATGTTATACGGACTTTGTTTATAAAAATTACACTGATCCTGTTTTGAGATAATATCATAAGGCGGTGTTATGACTTCAGAGAGATTATGAATTTTGTGCCGGTTATAGAGTATTCCCCTGAAAGGGATGATTTTAGCCATATTTTTTCCTGTTTTCGTCTGTTTGTTATTTCCGCGAAGCTTGTCCCCTTTTACGCAGCCATCAATAATGATGAATTCGTAAAAAATCGGATTCATCGAATGTGTCATTTCGACCGTAGGGAGAAATCTTGTCTTTTCAATAGATTGCAGCAAGATTTCTCCTGTCGTCGAAACAAGGATTTCTCGTTTCACTCGAAATGACAGGCTAAAGGGACTTTTTACGAATTCATCAATAATAGGATAATCTTGCTCAAGTCAAATAATTATTCAAAAAGTTTTGTAACTGCTCAGGTAGATAGGCTGAATAATTACAAAGTCTTATTTGTTTTTTTCTCTTTCCAAAACATCTGATCATATAAAGATTATTGACATGAAACAGCAAAAAAATATATTTAAATTATTTGCCGCCGGAGAGGTTGCCGAGTGGCTGAAGGCCCCGCTCTCGAAAAGCGGTATCCTGTGAATAACGGGATCGTGGGTTCGAATCCCACCCTCTCCGCCAGGAGATTTAACGTTGTTAAATCTCACCATTGGCTTGTAGCCAGTAGCTCAAAGGCTTTGCCTACTTGTAGCTATCAGCTATTAGCTAATTGTTGAGTGCCACGACATCGTGGACACTTAAAAGTGCCATGACATCGTGGACACTCTGTTTTTTCAACGTAGTTTATAGTTTATTTCGTCAACTTGGGATTTTCCCAAGAAGAGTTTCATCTTTTGTTCTTTGACATCGATAGTAGCTACCACGTATTCGTGTTGAAGTTCTGGAGGAACCGGGAAGATCTCCCCCTGGGTTAATAGGTGTCCATGAGCATGAACGTGATAGCTATTCGATTGTCAAAGAACTATTAATAAAAGTCTACGATGTCGTGGCACATCTCGCAGTCCACGATGTCGTGGCACTTACCACCTAACACTTAACACCGGATGAATCCGTTTTTTTACGAATTCATGAATTAGGAGAAATCTGCAATGGTAGAATTTACCTATCAGGAAATGTTTCCCTTGAAAAATGATTCCACACCTTATCGTTTAATAACAACAGACTATATTGACTTAAAATCCTTTTTAGATACCAAGATAGTAAAAATTGCCCCTGAGGGGCTTACTCTCCTTGCCGGGCAGGCATTCAAAGATGTATCCCACCTGCTCAGGCCGTCTCATCTCAAGCAATTGGCAATGATTGTTGACGACCCGGAAGCTTCTAAAAACGACAGATATGTTGCCCTTGAGATGCTGAAAAATGCGGTTATTTCCGCAGAAGGGGTATTTCCCATGTGCCAGGATACCGGAACCGCTGTCGTTATAGGAAAAAAGGGTCAAAAGGTTTGGACCGGTTTTTCTGATGAAGAGGCTATTTCAAAGGGGATATTTAATGCCTATACGGAAAACAATCTTCGTTATTCACAGTTAGCTCCATTAACCATGTTCGATGAAATAAATACAGGATGCAATCTTCCTGCCCAGATAGAACTATATGTCGCAAAAGGGGATGAATATAATTTTCTTTTCATTGCAAAAGGAGGAGGATCTGCAAATAAAACCTTCTTTTATCAGGAAACAAAGGCGATATTGACCCCTGAGAAGCTGGTCGGCTTTATGAAAAATAGAATGAAATCCCTTGGAACCGCTGCATGCCCTCCTTATCATCTTGCTTTTGTCGTTGGAGGAACCTCTGCTGAAGTAAATTTAAAGACAGTTAAACTGGCTTCTGCCGGATATCTGGATACTCTTCCTGAAAAAGGGAATGAACTGGGGCATGCTTTTAGAGACATGAAACTTGAAGCGCAATTGCTGAAAATATCACGCGAATTAGGAATCGGCGCACAATTTGGAGGAAAATATTTTTGTCATGATATAAGAGTCGTGCGACTCCCACGGCACGGAGCATCCTGCCCAATAGGCCTTGGCGTAAGCTGCAGCGCTCACAGAAATATCAAGGCAAAAATTACGCGTGACGGTATTTTTTTGGAAAAGCTTGAAACCGATCCCGCAAACTATCTTCCGGAGCCGCAAATAGACGAAGAGGCTGCCGTGCGAATAGATCTGAATAAGCCTATGGATGAGATCAGAACAATTTTGAGCAGATACCATGTAGCAACACCTCTTTTGCTAAATGGTAAAATTGTTGTGGCAAGAGACATAGCTCATGCCAGGCTAAAAGAGTGGCTCGACAGAGGCGAAGGTCTCCCGCGCTATTTCAAAGACCACATTATATATTATGCAGGTCCGGCAAAAACCCCGCCAGGATATTCTTCCGGTTCCTTTGGCCCTACGACTGCCGGGCGCATGGATCCTTACGTGCCTGTTTTTCAGGAGCATGGCGGCTCTATGATAATGCTTGCTAAAGGAAACCGTTCCAGGGAGATTGTAGATTCGTGTAAAAAATACGGTGGTTTTTACCTTGGCTCCATTGGCGGGCCTGCCGCACGGCTGGGTAAAGAGTGTATTACAGACATTGAAACCATTGCCTACCCTGAACTGGGCATGGAATCAATATTTTTGATTACAGTAAAGGATTTCCCGGCATTTATTATTATCGATGACAAAGGCAATGATTTTTATGAAAATCTTCTGAAGTAAACCACTATCTGCTAAAACAGAAAAAAATGGAAAACAATAAAATCTTAGCAAAATTAGAAAAATACTCTCCTTGGATAAAAATAAACAGGAAATTAGCAGGACCTGTTTTGATAATAAGTGTTGTTTACATTTTAGTTTATTTTGTAATTTCTTTTTATCTTTGGGATAAGGCATTAGGGTTGGATATCCTGTTACGAGGACTATATTTTGTTGGTTTTGGTATTTTTATAGTAGCAGTTTATCTCGCATTCACTGGATTTTTACTGAGAAGCATTAAATAAGGTGAAAAAAGAATGGGTGAAAATTATTATTCTTTAAACGTAAAAGAAGTTTTAAAGTCATTAAAAACTTCTGAAAAGGGCTTAACTAAAAAAGAAGCTGAACAAAGATCAGATAAATATGGAATTAATGAGATAAAAAAGAGAAAAAGGATTACGCCACTTCAAATATTTGTCAGGCAATTTACTTCATTTATTGTTGTAATTCTTTTAGCTGCTATTGTTATTTCTTTGTTAATTGGAGAAAGATTAGATGCAATTGTTATTTCAATAATAGTGGTTCTTAATGGTGTGTTTGGTTTTGTTCAGGAATATAAAGCAGAGAAAGCTATTGAAGAATTAAGAAAATTAACTGCATTAAAAGCAAAAGTTATTCGGAATGGACAGGAAATAGAGATAGATTCTAAAGAATTGGTTCCTGGCGATATAATTCTATTAGAAACCGGAAGTAAAGTTCCTGCTGATGCAAGGTTGATTCAGATTGCCGCATTTCAAGTAGATGAAGCATCATTAACAGGCGAGTCTGTTCCATCAAAAAAAGTTATTAACTCCCTTAAGGAAGGCATACAAGTAACAGATCAAGAGAATATGGTTTTTATGGGAACAATTATAACAAAAGGTCATGCAAAGGCAGTGATAACTGATACAGGTATGAATACAGAAATAGGCAAAATTGCGGAAATGGTTCAGGAGGTAAAGGAAAAACTCACACCTTTGCAAGAAAAGTTAAAGCAGTTTGGTAAATGGCTTGGAGTTGTTACAATTGGAATTTGTGCTGTTGTTTTTGGAGTTGGTGTTTTAAGGCAATATTTAACGATAGGTTTAATTGAAACTGCTTATGCAAGCGAAATGTTTATGGCCGCTGTTGCATTGGCTGTAGCGGCAATTCCAGAGGGTTTGCCTGCCGTTGTCACGATTTCTTTAGCCCTTGGAGTTAAGAGGATGGCAAAAAGAAATGCTTTGATCAGGCAGCTTCCTGCTGTTGAAACCCTTGGTTGCACTAATTTTATTTGCTCTGATAAGACAGGAACTTTAACAAAAAATGAAATGACTGTAAGGGAAATTTATGCCAATAATGTTCTGATTAAAGTTACTGGCGAGGGGTATGGCCCGGAAGGTAAGTTTATTCACGCGGGCAGTGAAGTATTAGACACAAAAAATATTGAATTATTATTAAGTATTGGTGCGTTATGCAATGACTCCAGATTGAATAATAATAAAAGATGGGAAATATTTGGAGATCCAACTGAAGGGGCAGTGCTTGTTTCAGCTATTAAAGCAGGTTTTAAAAGGAGTGAGTTAGAAAAACATTTTCCAAGGATAGATGAGATTCCATTTGATTCTGAAAGAAAATGTATGACAACAATTCATAAAGTCAATAGAGAAAATGTTGCCTATGTTAAGGGAGCGCCGGATGTAATCCTGACTAAATGCAAATACATCAATATCAATGGCAAGGTAAAAAAATTAACTGGAGAAGACAAAAAAAGAATCCTAAACATTAATCAAGATATGGCTAATAAAGCCCTAAGAGTTTTAGGCTTTGCATATAAACCATTAACTGAAAAGTATAAGTCAACGCCGGAAGAAGTGGAGAAAGATTTAATTTTTATTGGGTTACAGGCGATGATTGATCCTCCAAGAGAGGAAGTTAAAGAAGCGATTGTAAAATGTAAAACCGCAGGCATTGAGATTGTTGTAATCACTGGAGATCATAAATTAACTGCAGTTGCAATAGCTAAAGAATTGGGCTTATTTAAAGAAGGTGATAAAGCATTAAGCGGAGATGAGTTAGATAACTTAAGTGATGAAAAACTGGATAGAATAATAGAAGACATAGTAATTTACGCAAGAGTGAGTCCGGAACATAAAGTGAGAATATTAAATGCTTTAAAAAAGAAAGGCCACATTGTTGCTATGACTGGTGATGGTGTTAATGATGCTCCTGCTCTTAAAAAAGCTGATATTGGTGTTGCGATGGGCATTACAGGAACAGATGTTACCAAGGAAGCTTCTGATATGGTGCTGACAGACGATAATTTTGCCTCAATTGTAAGTGCAGTTGAAGAAGGAAGAGGTATTTATAACAGCATTAAACAATTTGTCCAATATACTCTTTCTTCAAATTTAGGAGAAATAGTTGTTGTTTTTTTAGCAATTCTTATTGGCTGGCCCCTCCCTTTAATAGCCATTCAGATACTATGGGTGAATTTATTGACAGACGGCTTGCCGGGATTAGCATTAGGATTAGACCCCTTCAGCAAAGATATTATGAAAAAACCACCAAGAAAAAGAAAGGAAAATATAATTTCTAAAGAGGTTATTCAAAATATTTTGATAGTTGGATTTATAATGGGCATAGGAACACTTTTTATGTTTTATAGTTACGGAGTCGAAACTGACAAGGCAAGGTCAATCGCTTTTACAACGCTAATTATATTCCAATTATTTAATGTGCTGACATACCGGGCAAAAAATTTCAAAATTAATATCAAAACAAGCGGATTTCTAATCGGTTCGATAATTATTTCAGTATTAATGCAGCTTGCTGTACTTTATACACCATTAAATGTTGCTTTTAAAATAGTTCCTCTTGGATTATTTGATTGGATTAAAATACTCTTAGTATCTTGCACATTATACATAATATTAGAATCAAGAAAAATGTTTATGAATTATCGGGAAACAAAGTCCTGACCGGTTCAAGACAAGCGGGAAAGACTATTTTCGCTCAGAAGTGGCTTGAAGCTGCAGGGGTAAAACGGGGATATCCTATAATAAGGAATCACCTTTGTTCTCCACCTGTCTAATAAAATATAGTTTCAATTAGTAATTCACAATTGATTATTATACAAACTCGACAGGACGATATGCATTCAACCCGGCCAGCTTAATGAGTTCACCTATGTTACGATTGACCTGTCTACTATGAAGTTTGATAGAATCAAGGAGCAATACGTTATATAAGGGACATAAAAACAGGAGGTTAAAGTGTCAGCCGATAAGAAATTCAGTCTACAGTTGAAATGCTAAATGCCATTCAGTTTTTAAATAAATATTTTTCTTTACATGAGGTTTAAGATAAGATAATTTATCAATTTTTAGAATATTTTATTTATTACAAATCCATGGGAGTTATAACCCGGACATTTAATAAAGGAGCGGTGCTATGGCAAAGAAAATGAAAACAATTGACGGAAACACAGCAGCCGCACATGTGGCATATGCCATGAGTGACGCTGCCGCCATTTATCCTATTACTCCTTCATCTTCTATGGGGGAATTGTGCGATGAATGGGCAGCCGGTGGCCGTAAGAATATATTCGGACAAACCATGCTGGTTCGGCAGCTTCAGTCAGAAGCCGGAGCAGCAGCGACAGTACATGGCAATCTGGCTGCCGGAGCCCTTACAACAACCTTTACTGCTTCACAGGGTCTTCTTTTGATGATTCCAAACATGTATAAGATATCAGGTGAAGTGCTGCCGGCAGTATTTCATGTCTCGGCTCGCGCGATTGCAGGACATGCTCTTTCCATCTTTGGAGACCATCAGGATATCAATGCTGTGCGACAGACTGGTTTCTGCCTCCTGGCATCCGCTTCAGTGCAGGAGGTTATGGATCTGGGACTTGTAACACATCTTGCAGCAGTTGAGGCATCTGTTCCTTTTATCCATTTCTTTGACGGGTTTCGCACTTCACATGAAATTCAAAAAGTCGAAATGATAGATTACGATGACATGGCTAAGCTATTGAACTGGGATGCTGTTAAGGCGTTTCGCGCCAGAGCCGCAAACCCGGAAAGGCCCGAACTAAGGGGAACTGCCCAGAATCCGGACATTTATTTCCAGGGCATGGAAGCGGCCAACCCCTATTATCAAAGGGTTCCTGCCATTGTCAGTCAATGTATGCAAAAGGTAGAGAACCTTACCGGTCGCAAATATCGGCTGTTTGATTATGCAGGAGATCCTGATGCGGAAAGAATAATCATTTCCATGGGTTCTTCCTGTGAAACAATCGAAGAGGTCGTCAATTACCTGGTTGATAAAGGAGAACGGGTCGGCCTCGTCAAGGTGCGATTGTACCGTCCTTTCTCGGTTGAGCACCTGTTTGCCGCAATACCAGCAACTGCTGATCGTATTACAGTTCTTGACAGGACTAAAGAAAAGGGGGCGATTGGCGATCCTTTATATCAGGATGTATGTACGGCCTATATGGAACGTGGTGAAATGCCCCTGATAGTCGGCGGAAGATATGGCCTTGGCTCCAAAGAGTTTAATCCCAGCATGGTTAAGGCGGTCTTTGACAACATGAATTCAGCAGGTCCAAAGAATCATTTTACGGTAGGCATTACCGACGACGTTACTCATACATCTCTTGAAGTAGAAGAAGGATTCGACGTAGCCCCGGAAGGAACAGTGCAGTGTAAATTCTGGGGACTGGGCGCAGATGGCACAGTAGGCGCCAACAAGAGCGCCATTAAAATCATAGGCGACAATACAGACATGTATGCCCAGGCTTATTTTGCCTATGATGCTAAAAAATCAGGCGGCGTCACCATGTCTCATCTGCGTTTTGGCGAGACGCCGATTCAGTCAACCTATCTGATCGATTCAGCCGATTACATTGCATGCCATAAATCCAAATATGTTGACATCTATGATTTGCTGGAAGGAATCAAAGACGGCGGGACCTTTGTTCTCAATTCCCACTGGACTGCTAAAGATATGGAAAAGGAGCTTCCCGCCTACATGCGCAGAACAATTGCCGGAAAGAAGCTCAAATTTTACAATATTGATGCTGTAAAGATTGCATCCGGGATAGGTCTTGGAGGCAGGATCAACATGATCATGCAGACCGCATTTTTTAAACTGGCGAATATTATTCCTGTGGAAGATGCTATTTCCTATCTCAAAGACCAGATTAAAAAGATGTTTAGCAAAAAGGGTGAAAAGATCGTCAACATGAACTACGAAGCGGTGGATAAGACTTTAGATAATCTGATTGAAATCAAATATCCGAAATCCTGGGCTGATGCCGTTGACACTCCGGAGGAGGCCAAAGAAGAACCGGATTTTGTTAAAAATGTGATGCGTCCCATGTTGGCCCAGCAGGGAGACAAACTTCCTGTCAGCGCTTTTACTCCTGATGGTATTTTCCCTGTAGCCACAACAAAATATGAAAAACGGGGCGTGGCAATTAATGTCCCGGAATGGGATATGAACAACTGCATACAGTGCAACCAGTGTGCCATGGTCTGTCCCCATGCGGCCATACGCCCGGTCTTATTAACAGACGAAGAGCTAACCAATGCCGCTAAAGGGTTTAAGGCAATAAAGGCTGTCGGCAAGGAGCTTAAAGGATATTATTTCCGCATGCAGGTGAACACGCTTGACTGTATGGGGTGCGGCAATTGTGCAGACATCTGTCCGGCCAAAAAGCCAGCCCTTGTAATGAAGCCGATTGAAACCCAGATAGATATCCAAGTGCCCTTTCATGAATTTGTTGGCAAGCTGCCTGTGCGGGATAACCTGATTAAAAGAAACAGCATCAAAGGCAGCCAGTTCTTCCAGCCGTTGGTTGAGTTCTCCGGCGCCTGCGCAGGATGCGGCGAGACCCCATATGCAAAACTCCTTACACAGCTCTTTGGAGAGCGCATGATTATCGGAAACGCCACAGGTTGTACTTCAATCTGGGGCGGTTACGCTCCGGCCATTCCCTACTGTGTTAACAAGGACGGCTTTGGCCCTACCTGGGGCAACTCTCTGTTTGAAGATCCCGCAGAATTTACTTACGGCATGCTTCTGGCAAATATTCACCGGCGCAGCAAGCTGGCGGATTTGATGCGGGAAGCCCTGAGCGCCGGCATCCCGCAAAAGATAAAGAAGGCCATGCAGGGATGGCTTAACAATATGAAAAATCCTGATTTGTCAAAAAAATACGGCGACCAGCTTAAAACTCTGTTGTCCGGGTTTAAAGGCGACAAGCTTTTGGCTGAAATAGCCGGCATGTCCAATCTCTTTACCAAAAAGTCATACTGGATCTTTCTTGGAGACGGCTCTGCATATGACATCTCATTTGGCGGCCTTGACCATGTGATGGCCACAGGTGAGGATATTAATATTATGGTGTTTGATACAGAGGTCTATTCAAATACAGGAGGCCAGTCATCAAAAGCCACCCCAACCGGGTCTGTTGCAAAATTTGCAGCTTCAGGCAAGAAAACAGCTAAAAAGGATCTGGGAGCAATGCTTATGACTTATGGCTATGTATATGTTGCGAGCGTGGCTATGGGGGCAAATAAACAGCAACTGCTAAAGGCTTTTACCGAAGCCGAAGGCTACGATGGTCCGTCCCTGATTATGGCTTATTCGCCCTGTATAAGTCATGGAATTAAAAAGGGTATGGGCAGGAGCCAGGAAGAGGCAAAGCTGGCAGTACAGTCGGGTTACTGGCCTTTGTACCGTTACAACCCTGTTTTAAAGGCTCAGGGCAAAAATCCCTTTATCCTTGATTCCAGGAAACCTGATGGAACCTTTCAGGAATTTTTAGCCGGCGAGGTGCGTTATGCTTCCCTGCAAAAGACATTTCCGGAAGAGTCCAAAAAACTGACCGTTCGCCTCGAAAAGGAGTATATGGAGCGTTATGAAAACTTGAAGCTTATGGCTGATCCAACGGCAATTTGCAAAAAGAAAAAGGATAAATAATGACAATAGAGATAATTCGCGATGTCTTACTTTGGTGTGTAGTAATCAACATGGGTTTGCTGTTATGGTGGTTTTTGTTCTTCATGTTGGCGCATGATTGGATGTATCGGTTTCATTGTAAATGGTTTAGTTTATCAATTGAGAAGTTCGATTCAATTCACTATTCAGGTATGGCTGTATTTAAAATAGGTATATTCCTTTTTAATCTAACGCCATATTTTGCCCTGCGGATTGTCGGTTGAAGTGCGACAAAAGAGCAGATATCTTAATTAATCTTAATAAGGGTATGCCCCCGGAAGTTGAAGTAATTGTAACATGGAGGTAAGTATGGACATTAAAACAGTAAAAATCGAAAACCCGGACGGGTTGAACATGATTTTAGGACATTCTCATTTTATAAAAACTGTTGAGGATATATATGAGGCCATGGTCAATGCTGTTCCCATGGCAAAATTCGGCCTGGCATTCTGTGAAGCCTCTGAGTCATGCCTTGTGCGTTATGCAGGCACAGATGATGAACTTATCGAACTGGCAAAGAAGAATGCATATAACCTTTCAGCCGGTCACAGTTTTATCCTGTTCATGAAAGATCTATTTCCTGTAAATGTTTTGAATTCGATTAAAAATGTCACGGAAGTCTGTCGAATCTTTTGCGCAACCGCCAACCCGGTCGAGGTAATTATTGCGGAAACGGAACTCGGGCGGGGAATACTCGGTGTCATTGATGGGTTTAGCTCAAAAGGCATAGAAACAGAAGATGATATCCGTGCACGAAAAGAATTGCTGAGACAAATCGGTTACAAGCAATAACCATCAACTTTGATGAATTTGTAAAAAGTCCAAAAATACCGTTTTCCGTCATTCCGGCGAAAGCCGGACACGTAGTGACACGAAGTGACACGTAGTGAAGCGGAAGCGCTAACCATCAGCGCTAACCATTAGCGCTATCCAGTCTTTTCAAGCAGTTGCAAACCATCAAATTTACCACAGAGAACACGGAGAGCACAGAGATAACTGTTTAAAAATGACAAGATATTCTCCGCATATAACGTAGGACAGATTTTGTGTTAATTGCATTTAAAACGGTTCATTAAATAATCATTAAAAACTCACTCCAGTCTATCTCAGGCGGATGATCGGAAGTAAAAGCAGATTGAAATTATCTCAACCCGCCGTGAGTTTGTCTGTTAAACGTGGCGAAAAGAACCGTAAAACAAAATCAATATTCAGTTCTTGACGATATGAACTTATAAACTGAGGAGCGTTATATAATAAAAAACAATTAGCTTTTAAACAAATTATATCCGT
>JABMRH010000234.1 GCA_013202725.1 Desulfobacteraceae bacterium | reverse complement strand
GCCATGATCGGTGCACGCTCCTCTGCAATGGGTTTTAACAGGATTGCAGACGCAAGGCTTGACACAAAAAATCCGCGCACATCAAAACGTGAAATACCTTTAGGCAGGCTTTCTTTATTCTCCGCAAAGATGTTTGTAATTTTATTTTCCCTTATTTTTATTTTTGCCGCTGCAATGTTAGGCAAGATCTGTCTTTATCTTTCCTTTCCCGTGCTTGCACTGCTGTTTTCCTATTCATACACCAAAAGATTTACCTGGCTTTCCCATTTTTATTTAGGTTTTGTGATATCACTTGCGCCCATAGGGGCATGGATAGCTCTTACCAACACCTTTTCATTGCCAATCACATTGCTTTCTCTGACCCTTTTGACCTATATCGCAGGCTTTGACATCCTTTATGCGTGCCAGGACACAGGCTTTGATACAAAAGAAGGGATCTTTTCCATACCGGCCAGGTTCGGTATTCAGAAAGCCCTTTTAATCTCTTCCATTTCCCATGTTTTTTCTTTTTTATTTTTATTTTTGATCTTTATTGCCTTTGATATGAAGATAATATATCTAATAACGATTATAGTAATCGGCTTGCTGCTTATTATTGAGCACAAACTTGTTAAACCCCATGATCTCAGCAATGTTAATATCGCTTTTTTCCATGTTAACAGCGCAATTTCAATAATCCTGTTTGTCGGCATATTAGCTGATGAACTTGTCAGGCAATGGATATGAACAAAAAAATTATAGTGGCAATATGCGGCGCTTCAGGATCGATTTACGGCATCCGGCTATTAAAGGCTCTTTTGAATAAGCCTGTAAATATATACTTATTTATCTCAAATGCCGGTCTGAAAATACTCGAATATGAAAACGGCTACAGTGGCAAGGATTTTATATCATTTTTAAAAGATAAAGGGGTTGCCATCCATAAAGATGCCAATTTAAATATCTATGAGCAGGATGATTTTTTTGCCCCTCCCGCAAGCGGGTCATTCAGGCATGACGGAATGGTGATTGCTCCCTGCTCAATGAAAACGCTTGCCGCCATTGCATCAGGAGTAGCGGACAACCTAATCCACAGAGCAGCGGATGTCAGCCTGAAGGAAAAGCGACCGCTTATCCTGCTTCCCAGAGAAACCCCATTAAGCGCAATTCATATAAAAAACATGTATAAACTTGCCATGTCCGGCGCTACAATAATGCCCCCCTCCCCCTCATTTTATTCCAACCCCAAAAATATTTCCGACCTTGTAGATTCTGTAATTGCAAGGGTTCTCGACCACCTGAAGATTGAGCATGATCTTTCTAAAGAGTGGGGAGATAGCATTGTATAAAATTAGCGCGTTTTTCTCATCATCTTTCATGCCGCCGCCCCCTCTTGCAGAGCATGTTGGACAAAAGGTTGTTTTCCCTTCAAACTTTTCAGCTCCAGTTCGGAAATAACTTTTACATCTGTCAAGATGTTATACTTCCTCATTACAAGCCCCTCCCAATTTTCGGTCACAATCGCTCTTCTACGATTTTTTCGAGCTCAACGATCAATGGTGGAACATCTTCGATCACTGTCTTCCAGAGGACATTAAGATCAATGTCAAAGTATGCGTGAATGAGGCGATTTCTCATGCCGATGATCATCCTTCTGGATACTTATATTTGTTTTATCCATCACTCTGCCTCCACGATTTTCAAGCTCTCTCTATTCTCTATCATCCACAATTTCAACGCATTTTGCCAGTAATTCCATTTTCTTCATAGCGCTCAGCAAAGTTATTGGTCAGCGTCTGCGCCAGTAATATCCAAATGCTGCTTGATAAATATGTCAAGATTGGATTTCTTCCTAATTTTTTCCCTTAATATAACTGCATGTCAAGTTATTTACTTATTTATAGGATGTCCCGCAAGTCCCGCAAGTCCCCCTGAAATTAAGATTATAGATGAGAAAATATATGTCTGCGATCTCCGCGAGAGACCAAAAAAAATGAGAAGAGCATAAAATTGTGGGCGTTGTATGCCCCCTGATTTTTCTCTTGACTAATGGTAATCAATTGTTTACATTTTTGTAGAAAGGCGGGGGTATTTTATGGCTCAGGCTCACACACAAATATCAGCTTATATTTCGGTAGAAAGTAAAGATCTCGTGGAACGGTATGTTCGGGCGCGCGGTGTCAAGAAAGGTTTTCTGATCGAATCCGCATTACTGCATCATCTTCAGGCTCTTGAAGAATTGCCTGCTGATGTAATTATCCCGCCACGCCTTGTTGTCAGCCGGGAATCAGGGGAGGCAATTCTGGAACAGCTTGAGAAGCCTGCTTAACCTACCGATGCCATGAAAGCGCTGTTTGAGGATGATTGAGATTCGGATCCTCAAACCATCGGATGATCGAACCCGTTTCCAGTCAGGTAATACCGACCTTGATCGTTTTTTTGCCAGGTATGCAGGCCAAAATCAGTTCCGGCATCATATCGGAACAACTTATGTCGCCGTTGAAGATGATCTAATCAAAGGGTTCGTAACAGTTTCTGCTTCCCACATCGAAATAGATCAATTTCCTGATTCCGGGAAAAAGCGGTTACCAGGATATCCATTGCCTGTTTTACGTTTAGCACGTCTGGCAGTCGATGAGTCCGCCCGGGGGCACGGAATAGGATCATTGCTGTTAAAGGCTGTATTTAATATAGCCTGCGATATGGGCAAGAAAGTAGGGTGCGTAGGAGTAGTTGTAGACGCCAAACCTCATGCTATCAGCTTCTATGAGCGATACGGCTTTATCAGACTTGAGACACTGGAAGGTAATCTCGGTGACCGCCCTGAACCGATTCCAATGTTTCTTTCTCTCAAACAAACTATCGGTTAGTCCAATTAGTAAAGGGTGTTTCTTAAACTCCCTATATGCAGCGTTTCTTTCTTGAGTATTGAGCCCCAATAAATCAAAAGAAAAGAATTTAATAAACCAGAGAAAATATATGTCTGCGATCTCTGCGAGAGACCAAAAGAAATGAGAAGTGCATAAAATCCTGAGCGTCCCGCTGTACCGATCAGTTATCAACCAATATTCCAATGGATGTCCCCCAAGGCTCATGTTTGTCGGCAAACCTATAGT
>JABMRH010000233.1 GCA_013202725.1 Desulfobacteraceae bacterium | reverse complement strand
CATATAAGTACGTTGCAGTGACGAACGATGCAGCGCAACGCAGAAATTGGACTTTTTACGAAGCCGTCAATGTTAGACTGATGCTTTTTTGATTTACTTTTTGGGCTTATTCCCTGTGGATTTATTGTCAAATTTGGCATACTTTCTTCTAAAGCGCTCAACTCTGCCTGCCGAATCTGCCAATTTCTGTTTGCCAGTAAAAAAAGGATGGCATTTGGAACAGATTTCGACGTTTATTTCCTTTACAGTGGAACCTGCTTCGAATTCATTGCCACATGCACATCGAAGGATAGTCTTGTAATACTCTGGATGGATATCTTTTTTCATTTTTTTCCTTTCCCGTAATCTCCTGTTAGTTAACCGTTTGAAATTATTAGATTGTTTCGTCGTTGCACTCCTCGCAATGACCTGAGAAATGACTTTTTACGAGTTCATCAATATTGGAGAATCTTATGAAAAAGTTTATTCTAATAATTGTAACTATCGCCTTTTTCATATATCCATCTGTCTGCCTTTCCTCTTATCTTATTGAGTTAAAAAACGGCTCTACATTTATAACTAACCACTATTGGAAAGAGGGGCGGCAGATAAAGTTCTACTATCGCGGCGGAGTCGTGGGGATTAGCAAAGACCTGGTCCGGCAAATCAGAGAGTCTGATCTGCCATACAAGAAGGAAGTGGTTGAACAAAAGGCATCTCCTGTACCAGATACGCCGGATGTAGCTTCCAAGGAAGCCGGGAAGAAAGCTGGCGAGGAAGTTGAGGCTGCCAAGAAAACCGAGGCAAAGAGTAGAGAGATAGATGTTGCTTATTACAAGCGCGAAAAGAATGCCCTTATGGAAAAGTACAAGCAGGCCCGTGAGAAACTGGAAGATGCAAGAAACAGTCGCGACAAGGCTGCGATAAGAGATGTAAAAAAAGAGATAAAAAAAATCAATAATCAGCTAACTGATCTGGCACTCAAACTGAAAGAAGAAAACAACGGCATGCTTCCTATATGGTGGGCTAAAGAAGAGTAATCAGCCTCAATTCAGCACCTCCTGCCACGAAAGAATTACAAACTTCATACCCTTATTCACATAGCGTTCCAAGGCATCCTTGCTATAAAGAAATGTGGCATTGCCAGCACTGAAGTCACCGCTTGTCGTACCTTTGACTGCCATACACCCCATCATCCAGAAAGATGCTGCAATCTGTGTATCACCTTCCACATAAATCAGGCCCCTAAACGCCAACTTCTGGCTCTCAAAGTCACCGGTTACATACATGAGCCCCCACCCGTCGGTATTGCTCGGTGTGGCAGCCGTTATTTTAAGCGCCTGCCCGCTGGCGGCATTGTCGATGTACATAATTCCCTGAGGGGCCACCTTCAGGTGACCGGACCCACTATCCATATCACTTTCGGTTACGTTTGCATTCGCAAGGATGGCATCCAGTTGATCCTGGGTTATGCCAAGCAGGTCGGTCAATGGTTTCCAGGCACCTGCGCTGTCTTTTTTCCAGGGTTCTGTATCATTTCCTCCAAATACGTCAGCGCTTGGCGAAACTGTCTGGGTAGTCCATACCCCCGGCTTATGCCCCGATGATTCCAATTTGGTTCCATACGGTATATCCTGTTCAGTCCCCAACTCTTCCTCGTTGGCAGGAGCAGGAGATGTGCCGGCCAACAAATTAATATCTTGATCTACGCCATTGTACAAGGGTAAGAATTTCTCTGCACCCCCGTGATTATCAACCCCATTGGTGTCAAAAGTCCCGGGAAGGCTGTCCCAATTAGCAGCATTGCACGGTGAGCAGTCGGATTCTTTTGTAGACCCGTCATAGTTAAACCCGCTGACCAGGACAGACCCCGATAAAGTAGGCGACAAATCGACCATAATCGCGCTTTCCGCCTGGATGTCCACGGGTTGGTGAACAGCCTCCACCTGTATTACGCGCGTAGATCCTTGCGATCTACCTGTAGAAGTAATCACCACTACGGGTTGTCCGGTGGCGGAAGTTGCTGCTGTCTCGACGTTGTAAGGGTTTGCCAGGCTTCCATCATAGAAGACTATCTCGCTTGTGTTGCCGTCACCATCGATGTCCAGGGAATCCTTCTTGTACTCGATAATCAGTTCAGTTCCGTCAGCGGTTGAGGATGAATATTCGAGCCAGCTTGCTGACGGCTGAATCGTGGGAGTGTAGACGGTTGTGGTCGTATCCGCATCATCTGAGGTCTTGAGCAAAATTTTTGTCTGCCATGTCCTGTTATCGTATGCGCCGTTATAATTTAGATCACTGATGTCATCTACGGCCAAGTTTCCGTCGTCGTCAAGATTGTTGCTCAAAAGACCGTTGGGGTCAATGCTTATGGCCGCATTGTTGTCAGTCAGACCATTAATACTGATCATTGAGCCGGAAGGCGGCGCCTGAGGCGGCGTGGTTGCATTGCTGTCATCAAACAAGCCCAAGCGATAGAGCGCCTCGCTTATTCCCGCTTCTGCTACATAGAAAGCCTGTTCACTGGCCCTGTAATTGCTGCCGATCTTAAGATCCGTTGTTGTTATTACAACCGCAGTGGTTCCCAAAATCGCTATAATAGCTAAAAACATAAGCCCAAGAGGAAGGACCATTCCTTTTTCATTTTTATGTATTAAGCGTATATCTAACATTTAAAACCCAGTATTGAGACCTTTGAAAAAATATCTGTATTGTCATTGCGAACAAATAAGATTGCCACGTCACTTCGTTCCTCGCAATGACTCAAAAGTTAATTTTGTAAAAATCTCTTATTGAACAAGCAACCAGTAACGGGTAACCAGCAACGAATAACGAGCAACGAGTTTCTATAAACCAAGATTTCTCGGTGTTATAAAAGAGGTTAAAGTGTGTGTCCTGTATCCGTTATTTGCTGAATAATCAGCATCTGCTTTGGATGTCCTGGCAGTTATTGTAATCCTTATCTGTCGAATATCAGCGGTTGTGGTCGTGGCGCTGCCAGAGCTGTCAAGGTAATCAAAGATAAATGATTGAATATTTTCTGCAAATGGCTGGAAATTTCCATTGCCGGTTTTTCTCTTGGTCTGATAAGGATAGATAGAATCCTTATCATAATATTTATATACTATATGTTCATTTGAGTCGTAACTCCCATCATCATTTAGAATATTCCCATCACCATTTATATCTGTCTCTATCTGCAATTGATCTGCATTATATATAATACCATCAAAACCAGCGCCTGTTGGATCATACCCTGCCATCCTGATCTCTCTGGTTATCATATCCATGGCAGCTCTTGCAGTCTGCACCATCTCGACAATCTGTTCCTGAACGTCATACGTTTTGCGCTGGATAAGGAAAGTGCTCGATAATGCCGCCAGGATAATCAAGCCTATTGTCATGGCAATCAGCAGTTCTACCAGGGTAAAACCACTTTCTTTATTTTTAGATAAATAATTCATTAGCCTTACTGCGAAAGAATTGTCTGTAAACTAACTGATTTGCTTGATTCCCAGTAAACAGTTACTGTTACCGTCTTCATGTTAGCAGCCGGACTGTCGTCAACGACAGTTACTTCCCTTTCATATTTATCATAAGGAGATGACATGGAAGCCTTTGTTTCTGATACAGCATTTGAATAACCAATTCTTTTTATATCTTCCATTTTATCCTGCGCCAGAACCGTGGCAGCGCTAATCCTGTTGCTTAGCTTATTGCTGTTAATTATCCCTGTTATCAGCGCCGCCATTCCAAGCAGTCCTACTGATAAAATAAGCATGGCAACCAGAACTTCCATTAGGGTAAAGCCGCTATTATTGTTGCGTAATCTGCGCATTAAAGGAATTTTCCTTTTGAGAGCTTTTTGAGATTCTTATTCTATCATTACGCGCCCAGTAATGTGAGCCTTTACATTCTTTGAGCCAGCAGAATTGGTTAGGACTATAATGCCATATGGGTTTGCTGTTCCCCTGGAATGAAATTCAATATTCTTGGTAGTGCTAATGGTTACGTCATAATAATCTGACTGAATATCTTTGGTTATTTCTTCACCAGAATCTATAGTGCCATTGTTATTGCTGTCAGTCCATATCTTATACTCAGCATCGCCTGCAACAAACGCCACCCTAACATCGCAATTCAGGCTAACAGATTTCATCCTCGCTGCCATCAAATCCCCCATCACCTGTCTGGCCGCTCCGTTTAACCGGTGTTTTGGCATGTAAGACAGAAAATTTGGAACGGCGATGCCGGCAAAAACCGCCACAATAGCAATAATAACGATCAGTTCAATGAGTGTGAAGCCTGAATCTTTGCGCATAATTCAATCCTCTGTTAAACAATTATCCGGATTGAAATGATTTTATTGAAGATCATAGTGTAACTTCAGCGCTTGATTTACCTGCCCCATAACCTCCACAGGAAGATGCCCGATTTTATTGATCAGGCGGAGTTTGTCAACCGCCCTTGTCTGATTAATCATCACCTTTGAACGGGTTCGCAAACCGCCGATACCTTCCGGGACTTCGACTTCAAATGAATAAATACGTGTAACATTTGATGTGATTGGAGAGATAGAAATAATTGGCGAATGAGTATTATTGATGTTGTTTGAGACTACAAGGGCAGGCCTGACCTTCCTGGCTTCAGATCCAAGTGTTGGGTCAAAATTTACCAGAAAAATTTCCCCGCGTTTAATTAAGGCCATCAGATATTACCCCTTCAAGTTCCTGGTTAATTTTCCGAATATCTGCGGACGCCTCAAGGTATTCAGCAGCAAGTCTTTGTTCCTTTATGTCCTTTAGCGTGTGTTTGATAGCCTCTGTTATAAACCGGCTTCTTTTCCTGTTTTTAATCTCGCTGGATAACTCGTCAAATATTTCTTCAGGAATGCTTATATTAATACGAACAGAACCCATTGTGTCCTCCTATTGTGTAATAATAGGAACAATAATACAGAACAATCTGTTTGTCAAAAACATTATACAAAGCGAAAAAGATGATGGCTTCGTAAAAAGCGCCAAGTTCAGAAATCAAGGCAAAATTTTCGTAACATCTCAATAAGTTCTGGTAAAGCGACTGGATTCCTGCGTTCGCGGGAATGACAGAAAAGGGAGCGTTTTGCAAAGGTCTCATTGTACAAAGCTGAAGGGTCAGGAATCAGGCTTCAGGGGTTTTTCCGGGCAATAAAATCAACGCCGTTTTTAAATATGCGTATTCCCGTTGTCAGGTTTGAATCCGGTTTTTTGCCGCTGCGTTTTAT
>JABMRH010000029.1 GCA_013202725.1 Desulfobacteraceae bacterium | reverse complement strand
GGCGAAAGCCGGAATCCAGTCTATTCAATGCGTTCTGGATGCCGGATCAAGTGCGGCATGACGATTTCGAGACTGTCCGATAAGCCTCCTAATCCCTAACCTCTGACCCTCTATTAATCCTTGTCAAACAATATGTCATCTGATAATTTGTTACAATGCAAAAATCATGCGATAGCCCAATCTTAATTCTGGCATCCAAATCTCCGCGACGCCGATATCTTTTAGAGCAGGCAGGGCTTTGCTTCTCTGTTATCCCGAGCGATTTTGACGAAAAGTCTGTATCTTTGCCCTTGTCCGAAACTTATGGGCCTGAAACTTATGTAAGGGTCCTGGCGGAAAAAAAGGCTCATGATGTGTCAAAAAGGTATCCTGAAAACTGGGTTATCGGAGCTGATACAATTGTACTCATAGGCGACACCATCCTCGGCAAGCCAGGCTCAAAAGCAGAGGCAAAATCAATGTTAAAACGCCTTGGCGGTCAAGTTCATCAGGTGCTGACGGGCTATTGCATATGCTGCGAAGCCAAGAATAAAGGCTTTTCAGAAACAATAAAAACCGAAGTTCTTTTTAAAAATCTGGCTGACGAGGAAATCGAGTGGTATATTAATACAAAGGAACCTTTTGACAAAGCAGGAGCATACGCCATTCAGGGACTCGGCACCTTTCTGGTAAAAAGCATCAACGGGTCTTATACAAATGTCGTCGGACTGCCTGTTTGCGAAATTATTGAGTTCCTGATAAAGGAAGGCGTCGTGGGAAGACAGGAAGGTTAAAGTTTGGAGAAAAGATTAGAAAATATAATAGATCGGATCAAAACTGCCGCTCTTTCATGTGGAAGAAAGCCTGAAAGCGTCAGGCTTGTGGCTGTAAGCAAAACCGTGCCCACTGACAGAGTAAGAGAGGCAATTGACGCTGGAGTTACAACTCTTGGCGAAAATTATATCCAGGAAGCCAGGGAAAAGTTCAACGCTTTGTCATCTTACAATGTGTCATGGCATTTTATCGGCCACCTACAAACCAATAAGGCAAAGTATGCCGTAAGGCTCTTTGATCTCATTCATACCGTAGATTCGCTTAAACTGGCGCTTGAATTAAATAAACAGTCAAAAAAAATAAATAAAATCCAGCAAATTCTGATACAGATAAACATTGGCAGAGAATCTTCAAAATCAGGAATATATAAACAGGACGCGCTGAAGCTGACAAAAGAAATAAGCGGTCTTGAAAATCTGGCTGTCAAAGGGCTTATGATAATACCCCCGTTTTTTGACGATCCTGAAAAGGTTCGCCCATATTTTTCAGCACTTCGCAACATGCGCGATCACATAAAGGAAGAGGCCTTAGAAAATGTATCAATGGAAGAACTGTCCATGGGTATGACGGGTGATTTCGAGGCTGCTATAGAAGAAGGGGCAACCCTTGTCCGGATAGGAACCGCAATTTTTGGGAAGAGAAATTGAAAATTCTGCTTCACATATGCTGCGCGCCATGCGCAATATATCCGGTTAAGATTCTCCGTAAGCAAAATATGGAGGTCATGGGGTTTTTTTATAAACACAACATCCATCCTTATCAGGAATGCGTGAAACGACAGAAGACTCTGCAGTCTTATGCAGAGTCAATTGATCTTCGCGTCGTTTATCAGGAAGGTTACGATCTTGAAGGCTTTATTCAAAATGTTGTATTCAGGGAATCAGAGCGCTGTGCCTACTGTTATCATGACCGGCTGGGATGCGCTGCCCTTGTGGCAAAACGCGGCAAGTTTGATTATTTTACATCCACCCTTTTATACAGCAAATTCCAGAATCATGACATGATAAAATCAATAGGTGAATCAATCGGCAAAAAGGTGGGCGTTCCATTTTATTACAAAGACTTCCGCATTGGATGGAAACAGGGAGTCGAAGAGTCAAAACAATTAGGCATGTACCGGCAGCAATACTGCGGGTGTGTTTATAGTGAAAAAGAAAGATACTATATGCAAAATACAGAACTTTAGCCCTTTGAAAGATCCAGGTTATTAAATGTTTTATAATTACTCAGGTTCACGGTTCAAAGGTTCACGGTTCAAAGTTAAAAAACGATCAGCCCTTAAGTCAGATGAACCAGCAACCTCTGAACCATTGAACCATTGAACCTCTGAACCTCTGAACCTTTGAACCTAAGCGCTCCTATGTTTTCTAATTTCATATATCTCATAATTGTACTTCTTATATATACCACTTACCCGGCTCCTGAAGAACCGAATTTTACCCTGCTCGAAACTTCAGCTCTGTTTTTGAGCCTGATTATTGCTTTTATATTTTTTACCCGGCTACAATTCCGCACACTTGAAAAGCAGATTTCAAGGCAAAGCTCTTATCATCTTGATCACAGATTCAATTCAACCCTGAGCAGGCTGTCTATAACGGCAATCGTGATTTTTGCTATAGATATTTACGGACTTAGTCTCCCATCATTTTTAACAAGCCTATCTGTTTTTACAACTATCCCTACTTTGCAGGCGCTGCTTTTTATCGGGCTTTTTGTATTCTATATCGCAATTGTATGGGGCTTTGCTTACGAGGCTTATCAAAAGCTCAACATGGACAGCATGTCCAGGCAGGCATACATTTTTTCCAACATTTCGTTCTCAATACCTGTGCTTATCCCCTGGTTTCTTTTATCCGGAATCGCCGACATTATTAATGCGCTTCCCTTTGAATTGCCGAAATATCTTCTTTCCACAACTGAAGGGGAAATAATATATTTTATGGTTTTTCTCTTAGGTGTTTCGATTATTGGACCGGCAATGATCCAGAAATTCTGGAGATGTAAACCGCTTGAACCTGGATTTCATAGAAGTCGCATCGAAAACCTGTGCAAAAAAGCAGGGGTTGAATATAATGAAATTCTATCCTGGCCTATATTCGGTGGTAGAATGATCACCGCAGGGGTTATGGGACTGGTTAAAAAATTCCGCTATGTTCTTGTTACAAACGCCCTCCTCCAGTATCTTGAACCTGAAGAAATTGATGCTGTAATCGCCCACGAAATCGGACATATAAAGAAAAAACACCTTTGGCTTTATCTGCTTTTTTTTGTCGGTTATCTTGTCTTTTCGTATGCCAGCTTTGATCTGATAATCTACTCGATTATTTATGCTGATCCATTATTCAGTACTATAAACATAGCCAATTTCGACCAGACTGCCGTATATTCAACAGCATTGAGTCTTGTCACAATTATAATTTTCCTTGTCTATTTCCGCTTTATTTTTGGATTCTTTATGCGCAACTTCGAGCGGCAGGCAGATATCCACGTTTATACGCTCTGCAAAAGTTCAAAACCGCTTATCTCCAGCCTTGAAAAGATAGCCCTTACAAGCGGGCAAGCATCCGACAAGCCGAACTGGCACCATTTCAGCATTAAAGAACGGATAGAATATCTAAAAAGGTGTGAAACAGACAAAAGATGGATAATCTTTCATAACCAAAAGATAAGAAAAAGCATAGCTGCCTATCTGGCGGTAATGATTTTAATAGGAGGGATTGGATATAAGCTGAATTTCGGCGAAACCAAAGATAGATTAAACAAGTATTTTTTTGAAAAAATAATTCTAAGAGAGCTTGAAAAAACGCCCGACAATCACGAACTGCATAAAGCTTTGGGCGATCTGTTTTACAGTAGAAAAAACTATGCAAAGACTATTGAAGCTTATGAACGCTCATTAACCTGTTTGCCTGACAATCCGCAGGCGCTGAATAATCTTGCATGGCTTTTTGCCACATGTGATGACGAAAAATTCCGCGACCCGAAACGCGCCGTCATGTTGGCGAGAAAAGCGGTGCAACTGAAAGAGGCCCCGCACATACTGGACACCCTTGCTGAGAGCTTCTATGTTAACAACCAGATACAAGATGCAATCGCCACGGAAAGAAGAGCCCTGGACCTGGCGAAAAAGAATCGTTCCTATTATGAAAAACAGTTGGAAAAGTTTGTTAAAGCAGCAGAAAAAGAGGTTCTATAAGTTTTATCCCATAAATGGCCTTCTGACAATGGTATCCTTTTCCCAACATTTATCATCACGATAAGAATATTCGATGTTGAAATGAAGCCCACGGCTTTCCTTCCTGTGCCTGGCGCACCTGATAATCAGCTCAGCTACTGTAGCAATATTTCGCAGTTCAATAAGATCTGAAGAAATCTTAAAACCCCGGTAATACTCCTGTATCTCTTTTTGTATATTTTCAATGCGTCGCTTTGCCCTGTCCAGCCGTTTGTTTGATCTGACTATTCCAACATAGTTCCACATAAATCTTCGTATTTCGTCCCAGTTATGTGAAACCATAATAGCCTCATCACTGTCGGTTGTGCCGACATCATCCCACAGAGGAGGGATGGGCATTGATTTGAAATCCAGAGGGGCTTTTTTAATATCCTCTGCAGCCTGTTTTGAAGCTGTATGGGCATATACAAGAGCCTCAATTAAAGAATTACTTGCAAGCCTGTTGGCTCCGTGCAGCCCTGTGCATGCGGTCTCCCCTACAGCATATAAACCGCGTATATCGGTTCTGCCGAACATATCAGTTACAACTCCGCCGCACATATAATGAGCGGCAGGAACGACGGGAATAGGCTCCTTTGTCATATCTATGCCAAATGCAAGACATTTTTTATATAAATTAGGAAACCGATCTTTAATGAATTCAGGTTTTTTATGAGATATGTCGAGAAAGACAAAATCATCCCCGCTCTTTTTCAGCTCCGAGTCAATGGCGCGGGCAACCACATCCCGGCAGGCCAGATCTTTTTGCGGATCATATTTTTCCATAAACCGGTTTCCGGCAGAATCGATCAGAATTCCTCCTTCACCCCTTACGGCCTCCGATATCAGGAAATTCTTGGCTTCAGGATGATACAGGCAAGTCGGATGAAACTGAACAAATTCTAAGTTTGCCACAGTAGCGCCCGCCCTATAGCCCATTGCTATCCCATCACCCGTGGCAACATCAGGATTGCTTGTGTAAAGATATACTTTGCCCGCGCCTCCGGTGGAAAGAAGTGTAATAGGAGCGCAGAAGGTTTTTACAACGTTGGTTTGCGTATCAAGGATATATGCGCCCAGGCAGTAGTCTTCATGCGTCGTAGTGACAAGTCCCCTTTTCATACGGGTTGAACAGGTTATAAGATCGATGGCAATATGATTCTCATATAAAGTAATACGCTCATGGTTCTTAACCTGTTTAACAAGAACGGTCGCAATTTCCCGGCCTGTCATGTCCTGGGCATGAACAATGCGTTTTTGCGAGTGCCCGCCTTCTCGCCCTAAATCAAACTCAGGATCTTTGTTTTGTAATTTATCTTTTAAACGCTCTTCTTCCCGAATATTGAAATGCACGCCAAAATCAATCAGCTCACGAATTCTGTCCGGCCCGTTTTTTACAACCATCTCTACAACCTCTCTGTTGCAGAGGCCATCACCGGAAGCGAGAGTATCCTGTATATGAAGATCAAACGAGTCGAGTTTGCCAAAAACAGAGGCAATGCCTCCCTGCGCAAGGGAAGTGTTGCTGTCCATGACCCCTTTTTTTGTGACTATAGCGACTCTGCCGAATTCCGCCATCTTAATAGCAAAGGTCAGGCCTGCCACACCGCTGCCGATTATCAAAAAATCTGTTTTAATTTCCATTACGATAAAGATGATTTCCGGCGCTGACGCTTGGCGCTAAAACCGATTAATATGCCCAAAATCAGCACACCCGCGCCGCTTAAAAACCATATAATGCTTCGATGCGACAACAGCTTTGACAGTTCCTCTTCCAACTCCTCCGCTTTTTTTGTCTGGTCGGAAAGCTGTGAAGATGCAAGTTCATATTTTGATTTAAGTTCTAAAAAGTCGGCCGACTCCTTCTTTAACGTATCATATGATTTGCTGATCGCTACGAGCATTTCTTTACTGCCTGAAAGCTCTGCGCGAAGTCTTTTGCTTTCCTCTTTATAAACTCTATTTTCTTTAAGCAGAAAGGCTGACTGAGCCGAGAGGGTTTCATATTTCTTTTTCAATATTTCAAGTTCAAGACGACAGGGTTTATCATAAGTCAGAAAACGGGTTAGAACCCATCCTTCCATTCCATTGAGCAGCTTGACCTGGGTCCACTCATCATCCGGTTGAAGCACTTCAACTTCCTGACCGGATTTAATCATGGCCAATATTTTGTGATCAATCCCCTGCCCTGTTCTCAATGTTATCTTAATATCATCGCTGACATACATTGTTTCAGCCTGAGCTGCTGAACAAAATAAAATCATGCAAACCCCGATAAAAATAATAAATCTCATATGCGGCTTTCTCCATTAAGGTTGCGGCCTAAAATCCGCCATAAAAGCTGTATTGATGCCTTCTATTTCCGGAATACTCGACAATTGCGGGATTCAGGCGTAAATTCTTGATTTTTATACATACCAGATTCATACAAAATTTTCAATTGTGCTTAGATGTTAAAGTGTGACAACTATTTTCTGTCTAAAAAACAGAATCTGTCAAGAACTACTTTTAAAATGTTAATATATTTGTTATGTTAGTTTAAGGTTCAAGGTTCAGGGTTCAGGGTTCATTAGAGGATTAGAGGATTAGAGGATTAGAGGATTAGAGGAT
>JABMRH010000232.1 GCA_013202725.1 Desulfobacteraceae bacterium | reverse complement strand
TTTTTTCTGGTTTAAATTTAATTATACCTGGAGCGGCGCCTGCAAAAAACCGGACTTTCTGTTCAGGTATTAGTTAAGTTATTTGAAAGTCGAATTCATCATTAATATATACAGGAAATTATACAATGGAAAAAGCAGAAAATATTTCAATTAAAATGCCGGAAGAGCTTAAACAATGTATCGCATTTCACGGTCACCTGTGCCCCGGCCTTGTTTACGGTTATCTTGTTTCGCAGCAGGCTATAAATATTCTTGATCTCAAGCGGTCAAAAGATGAAGAAGTTGTGGCTATTTGTGAAAACGATTCATGCGCTATTGATTCTCTGCAGGTGCTTCTCGGCACTACTGCAGGCAAAGGCAACCTTATAATTAATAATTATGGTAAAAATGCCTATACCATTATAAGCAGATCAAAGAAAAAGGCATATCGATTTTCCCGCAAACAATATTACAAGTACAACGGTAAAAATAAAGAGGATTTTGCCATGCTTGATGCAGCCATTTCTTCTGGCTCGGCAACCATTAAGCAGAAAATGCGTCAGAAACTGTTAAAGGCAACCGATCTTCTTTCAAGGCCCTTTGATGATATCTTCTCAACGAGCAAAGTGGAATTTTCAATGCCGACCTATGCTCCCCTGGCGCGTTCCGAAGTCTGCAATATCTGCGGAGAAATGACCATGTCAACTAAAATGGTTTCCACAGACGACGGGAAACGCATATGCATCCCATGTTCAAAGCGGTAAAGCCGGTTCTACTGTAGCGCCCGTTTCCCAAACTGGCTTTTCATTGCAGGCCGATAATCCTGACAAACTCGTAAAAAGTCCAACTTGGCGGATCTGTCATTTCGACCGCAGGGAGAAATCTTACGTTTTCAATTGGTTACAGTCTAAAGATTTCTCGTTTTGCTCGAAATGACAAGTTTAGGAGACTTTTTACGAGACCATCAATCCTGAATATCCTGTCAAAACATATTATAATGCGTAAACTCGTTTATCTTCCTGCGTTTCGGCGCTGCAAGCGTTTTGGCAGGATACCCCATCGGTATAAGGACAACCAGTTCATAGCCTGCAGGCACATTTAATATTTCTTTGGCCCTATCATGGTCAAACAGGCCGACTATCACTGTCCCAAGCCCAAGATGATGGGCCATAAGACAGAGATTCTGTGTGGCAAGCCCAATGTCAAACATATACCAGTCCCCGAATTTTGTAGAAATCTTGTCTTTATAATATCCTGATTTCTCAAGCCTGCCGCAAACGGCAAAAACCACCGGCGCGGTCACAATGGACTTTGCCGCAGGGTTTCCTTTGGAAATCGTAGCCCGGAGCCCTTCCTTAATTGTCTTGTCTTTTACAACAATAACCTCCCAGCACTGGGTGTTGACCCATGACGGCGTCCATCTGACAGCATCAAGAACCCTGTTTACAAGCTCTTCAGAAATATCTTTTCCCTCGTACTTGCGGATGCTTCTTCTTTCCTTTATGACCTCCATAAGATCCGTCATTATAATCCCTCCACAATTAAACTTCGCCTACCTGCTTTATGTTTATTATTCCAAGTGCTGTATTACTTTTGTCCCGCCGGGTTTATAGTAATAATATTCCATCACTTTGCGGCTTTCATTCACCCTTGCGGTCAATGAAAAGGGTGGCTCATTATTTTTTAATAATTCCCGGATAAAGCCTATAGTGCTGTAAAACCTTAAATCACCAAATGTAATTAATTGGCATTGACCAGACTTTTCGGTTTTTATTACAGGATAGCTTGCAAACCAGGCGTACGTATTAAAAATAGATGCGCATCCCCCGAACTTTTTAAACATGTATGGTTCGGCTTTATCAAATTTAATAAAACTTTTTGTGCCGCGGGTATTGAAAATGGTAAAGCCGGCTATCTTATAGGTCTCGCTATCTTCAACAATAACCTTCCAGAAGAAAGGTGTAAAGAGCTCCGGTGAAATATGCACCTTTTCAAATGAAATCCTGTTTCTCCGAAGTTCGCTTTCAACATGATATAAAGCCGCATATTTTATGCCGAGGCATATAACAGGATATAGAAATAGCCAGGCAAGTCCCAGCATTACAAACCCTTGTTTGTGTTTTTTGCTCAAAAAAGAAAGAAAACAGATACTTGCTATTGAAACCGTGTAAAACAGATCCACGATATAAACTGCGTCTAAGGAGTATCTGGTGTTATTAAAGGGATAAAATATCTGTGTGCCGTATGATGTTACAAGATCAAGATATATATGAATCAGGATTATGGAAAAGGATATAATTAATCCTTTGATGATTGGAAAAGATTTTATAAAGAGCTTGAAGACCGCAACCAGCAGCATAGAAAGAATAAGGCCGCCCGCAAAGGAATGGGTTGCCCCCCGATGATGGATCAAATACAGTTCCGGTCCGAGAAATGTGACCAGATTGTCTATATCGGGCAGCCATGCCGCAATAATGCAAAATAATATTATAAAGCGCCGGTTAAAGTGTTTACATACAACCTGAGCGCCCAAAACGCCTGTGGTTATGTGTGTTATGGGGTCCATTTTAATTTTTTATCATAATCTGTTTTCAATGGACAATAAAAAAGGGCATCACCATGTGGTGATGCCCTTTTTTTAAAATGTATTTTTTATCATGAACAGCAGGAGCCTGTAGTGCTGCAACTTGAACATCCTGCTCCTAAATCGATTCCTGAAGTGATTTTAAAGCCAAAATGATTAAAATCTACTTTAAGCGGTTTTGTTTTTTCCATAAATTCTTTATCAACAATATATTTAAATCCGTCAACCTCATATAGATTATCGGTATCTTTTAGCTCATCCAGAGCCATTGCAAGGGAAGGACCGCCTCATCCTCCATTGTTTAAAAAAATCCGAACCGGCGATATCTCTCTGCCTTTAAAATATTCAGCAATCTGCGTTGTTGCCGTGTTTGTAATCTCAACCATAACTTCCTCCTTAATAACATAATGTCAAAATTTTAATATATTAAAAACTAATTTAGTCACCTCAATTATGTTTGTCAATGGAGAACTGGGAAAAACAAAAAAAAGGGGCGCTACAATGAACCCGAAAATATCTTGTAATAAAATATAAAATGTGTTATGTATTTTAATGTATTTAGCATTTTTTGCACTCAGGTATTGACGGCTTAACCTAAAATCTGCCGAATTCGGCTCGTTACGGGTTTATCGGGTGTTAGATGACGTTTTAAAAGGAGGAAGGATAAAATGGCGCAAGATAACAATCGCTCAATAATATCTATGGTGGCAACAGTTGTAATAATAGGATTCATATTGCAGGTGGTTTTTATTTACGCCGACAAAACAGATTCACCGCAAAAAGCTGCAGTTGAATTTTCCAAAGCATATTTCCTGCTTGACAAAACAACAATGAACAAACGCCTCTGCAACGCACAAAAAACAATAGATGAAGTTAATATTATAGACGAATATCTTCAGCAGACAGCCAACGAGGCCCGGCAAATGGGTTTTGAACTAAAGTACATGAAAAACAGTATTTACCATATTAAAACCCATACAATCCCATTGGGAGATGCAAAAGCCGAAGTCATGTTAACTTGTAAAAAAAGGAAGAGCATAAATCCGCTCTTTGCAACAGTCGCAAAAATATTTCATATCGGTGAAACCCATGAGATTGATGCAATGATTCCGGTTATAAAAGAAGATGAAATGTGGAAGGTCTGTGGAAAAGTTTTTGCTTTAGCCGCTCCCGATTTTTCATAATCATAATTTTACAGATAGCAATCACACAACATGAGACCTTTGAAAAATGCTTAATTTTCAAAGGTCTCGTTTTTCAAACACCATTGCGCCCCAACCTTTCTCTACCTCACTACTTTCTAACTTAAAAAATTTCTGCGTATAGAGTTTTTGAACGTCCGGCATTTCAGATGTCTTAAGGCCTGAAAGGACTACTGCTGCTTGCTGTTCTGTAATAAGGTCTAAGAGGGAATATAACTTTTTCAGGGTAGGATAGCGCAGGTTCGCGATTATCAGGGAAAATTGCTGGTTGATATCATCCAGGGACCGGTTATGTATACTAATCCTGTTGGATAGATTGTTGAGTGAAATGTTTTTTTTAGCTTCCGATCTTGCAACAGGATCAATATCAATTCCGATTGCCCTGTTTATGCCAAGCAGGACCGCCGCAATTACAAGAACCCCTGAACCTGTTCCAATATCAAGGGCAAATGTATTTTGCTCGTCCCTTAAAAATTTGTCTGAAGATAATGCGTGCTCGACACCCCTGATTGCCAGCCTTGTGGTTGGATGTTCGCCATTGCCAAATGACACCCCGCGCAGCAACTCAATTACCAGATCGCCGGGCTCACGCCTGTATGCAATGCCCGGCGGCTTAATGACAATCCGTTTTGATATTCGCACCGGCTTGTTAAAGGATTTTTCCAGGAAGGAGTGGCCATATTTATAAGTATATGCAAGGGTCTGTTCTGCAACCAAAACCTTGATTGCCTGTTTTATCTGTTTTTTGGGATAAAAATACCTGTTTGCTAATTCCTTTTCTATATCCAGTTGAGTCAGATGTTTGTCTGATTCAAATACAGTTTCAGCTACTTTATGTTTAATTGAATTTAAATCGTACTGCTCATTCAAGCTTTCCTTCCTTTTTCAACAGTTCCTTATACCAGCACGCAAATTCAAACATGCCTCTATACTTTTCATCCTTATTAATTATTCCAAGGCAAAGCTCGAACGCGCCCCTGCCATATTCGTTGGTATATGATTCTGCATCTCTTGTGTGCAGGAATTCGCTCACCAGCATCTGGGTTGTGCGCTTTGAGGCATCTTTTCTGATATCTATCGGGTCTTTTGGCTTGATAAAAGGATCCCATGCTTCATACCCTTTTTTCAGGATATGTTTTTGACGCCGCGGGGCCATGCTATCAAAAATATACTTTTTTCTCCTTTCCTCCTCTTCAGGGGAAATTTCTGTCATTTTCTACTCCTTTTGGGCTTTCTGCTTTTCTTTGGGGCTGTCTTTCTTGATGGTTTTTAATCCAAAAAACTCTTCATCATAACTGGTAAGAAGAGCCATAGATAACGGCACAAGCATGTCCGCCATTTTCACATAACTGGATTTAATTTCTTTTACAAGCTCAGCGGATATTTTATAAAGATTGTTCTGGAGTATATCCAGCTTTACCGTAGGATACTGCTTGCCCTCAACAAAACCGGATTTGCCACAGGTATGAGCTGATCCACCAATACTGGTTGGAATCCCGTACAGCCGGCATGTTATGGGCCGGTATTCATACATATCGCAAAGATTCTGCTCGTTTAGCAGCGGGCATCTAATCCGTTTCTCTGCAATATCCATTAATATGTCATCCTCTTTTTTTCCTGCCTCCAGATTTTTGTGTGCTTTTTTCTTTATCCTGTGCGCCTCCCTGTCTGCTCTGTTTAACTTGTCAATAAGCCCGTTCCTTTCTTTTCCTTTAAATTTTTTGTTGAAGTGATAATTTATATATAATCCTTCAATCAAACTAAGATCGAAAAGAGCATAACAACAGTCGCAGCACTCCTTTTTGCATGTTACACATTCAGTGTGCTCTTTTTTTACGCGCTCAAAAACAGTATCCGCCATTGCCACAATCTCTTCATATTTCCTGAAAAAAGGTGAAAAATCTATATCCATAATTATACTCCCAGCCCGGACAAACCGGAACTAAATAAAAAGGGGGTGAACCTTAAGTTCTCTAGTTTCGCACCCTTAATTTCTATTAATGTCAAAGCTTTTGATAAACAAAAAGGGTGCGAAACTTGAGTTAAGTTTTTTAAATTTTAGCCCTGTTTCACGTGAAACATTATTTGCCTATACAGAATCTGCTGAAAATCCTGTCAAGCATATCTTCGTTGGCAATAACACCTGTAATTTCTCCCAGCGAATCGATAGCTTCCTCAATATCAATAGCAATTAACTCAAGGGGTATTCGCTTGCGCATTCCCTCAACAACCGACGATGCAGACCGAAAACTTCTCTCGAGAGCTATCTTGTGCCTTAAGTTTGGAACAATTGTATGTTCAGTGTCGAAACCATGTTCACTAAGTGATATTTTTGCTATCAAATCTTTAAGCGTGTCAAGCCCCTGGCCATAAAGAGCCGATATCTTAACTTGCGGAATATTAATCCAGGAATCCGGCATGTCAAGCCTGTGTTCATCATCCGACAGATCCGACTTGTTTATAACAATTACCAGCTTCCTCTCGCTGATCCTTTCATATATCTTATAATCCTCTTCTGTTATCCGGCAGCCTGCATCAAGTACAAACAAAACCAGATCAGACAGGTCGGTGTGCTCATAAGTCTTTTTTATGCCCATAACCTCGACAGGATCATCTGTTTCATGCAGACCCGCGGTGTCTGTAATAATTACAGGAATACCCCTGATGCCTAAAGGCTCTTCTATAAAGTCTCTTGTAGTGCCTGGCATTGAAGTAACAATAGCTCGTTCCTTTTGGAGCAGACGATTCATAAGGCTTGACTTTCCGACGTTTGGACGGCCTACAACAACCAGCTTGAGGCCGTCTCTCAAGACATGAGCGTTTTCATATTGCTCAATCAACCCTTTTAACCTTGCAAGAACCTTGTTCTGCAGTGTTTTGATTGCTGTATCAATATCAACGATCTCTGTAACATCATCCGGAAAATCTATGGCTGCATTTATTCCAGCAAAAATATCAGACAGCAAATCCCTTATTGTTTCAACGCTCATTCGCATATCACCCTTTAGCTGAGTGGTGGCGATTTCGAGCGCTTTATTTGTCCTGGCATTGATAATGTCAACTACCGCCTCAGCCTGTGTAAGATCAATGCGGCCATTTATATATGCTCTCTTTGTAAACTCGCCGGGCTCGGCAAGCCTGGCGCCGTTTTTTAACACCAGCTCCAGAATAGAGCTTAATACAACAGGCCCTGAATGAGCTTGTATCTCTACGACATCCTCGCCGGTATATGAACGGGGCGCCTTCATAATTGCCAAAAGCACCTCATCTAACCGCCGCCCGTTTCCCGGATCAACGACATATCCATGGTATAGCCGATAGGATTTAAATCTTGCGAAAGAAAGGTCGCATGTATCTGCATTGTGATCAGAGGCAAAATGAGATCTTTTAAAAATAGTTGCGGCTATTCTTAAAGCCTTTTCACCGGAAATTTTGATAATACCGATACCACCGCGACCTATTGGTGTCGCAACAGCGGCAATGGTGGAATTGTTCATCTTTAAGGCAATATGCCCTCCTTCATGATACGGCCTGTTGAGAGGTTTGGAAATATGATTCTGAAAGCGGCTTAACCAGAGACTTTCTCCATGATAGAGTTTTTTCTGGGAAATATCATCAGCTTCTTGATATAACCGTTGCCGATACTCTTGGTTCTAACTCCGCTATCATCCTTTAAGGCAAGATGCACAATTCTCCTGTCATAAGCATTCATTTGGCCTATTGTCACAGGTTTCCCGGTTTGCTTCGCCTTTTTAGCAAGCCGTCCAACCAGTTTTTGCAGACTTGCCTGTCTGTTTTCCAGATAACCCTCAACATCTACCTGTATGCGTATTCTTTGCTCGCTATTCTTGTTGATGATTTTTTCAACCAGATACTGTATGGCCTCAAGTGTCTGCCCGTGTTTACCGATTAGAAGCGCAGGGTTGTTCCCCTTTACCCTTAACAATGTTTTGTCTTCATTCTGTTCAATCGATATTGTTGCATCAGTAGTAATGCAATCAATTATATGCTGCAAAACATCCCTTCCAAAACCGACAGGATTCTCAAGGAATGTGTCTGGTTTAAAATCATCCAAAGCTCTTGCCGTACGCACAGGTAATTCTGTTAATGACTTATCGCTATCACCGATATTATTCGGCTGCTTTTTGACGACCGTTTCCGGCTTAATCTCGCGCAAAGGCTCGGGAACATTAACCCGTATCTTTGCTTTCTTGGCTCCGACCAACCCGAAAATACCGGTAGATCCATAAGAAATAACATCATGTTTTAGTTTTTCCTTTGGTATATCAAGTGCATCACAGGCATTCTTGACCGCATGGTCAACGTCTTTACCTTCAAATTCCAAAGAGGGCGACATACATAACCTCCGTTGTTAAGCTCATTTTTTTGTAATATAATACTGTTGCGCAATAGACAGGATATTGTTTATCAACCAGTACAAAACCAGTCCGGAAGAAAAATTTATGAATATTGCCGTAAAAATAATCGGCATAAACTTCATCATCTTGGCCTGGGTGGGATCACCCACGGACGGCGCCATTTGCTGCTGCAGAAACATGGTGGCGCCCATAATAATAGTTAATACAGGAATGCCGTAAGGCGGCTGCATCAGCGGGATGGAGAAATTAAAATCAAAAAGGCGATCCGGAGCGGACAGATCTGTGATCCAGCCCAAAAAATGAGCATGCCTGAGTTCTATGGCTTCATACAACATTCGATAAAGGGCAAAAAATACAGGGATCTGCACAATCATTGGAAGACATCCGCCCACGGGATTTACCTTGTATGTTTTATATAACGCCATAACTTCTTCATTCATCTTCTTTTTATCATGCTTGTATTTCTCTCTTATCCCCATCATCAGCGGTTGAATCTTCTTCATTTCAGCCATGGATTTATAGCTCTTTGTTCCAAGAGGCCAGAGGATAATCTTTGTCACTATGGTTAAAATAATAATGGCCACGCCATAGTTGGGAATAATGCCGTATAGAAAATTCATAAACCAGAGGCATGGTTTGGCGATAAAATCAAACATCCCGAAATCAATCGCCTTGCTAAGGTTACAACCGCATTGTTTGAGAATTCTCGTGCTCTTAGGCCCAAAAAAGAGTTTGTACTCATAACTATGCTGCATCCCGGGCTGTATAACTGTTTCCGGCTGCATGTACTGGGCTTCCAACATACTTCCGTCCTGCGACAGGAAAAGCCGCATGCTCGCTTCAACAGGCTTGGTCGCAATAATGCTGGACATAAAGTAACGATCCTGAACCGTGACCCATTGCAGAACTCCTGTATATGTGTTTTTATCTTTTATTTTCTTTGCCTTGATCTGCTGCAGCGAATCATTAATCAAAGCGCTCGGGCCCTCAAAGCCATACATGGTTGTTGTTTTAGAATAGGTTTTCATTAACGACAGTATTAGATTATCCTGTATTGTTTGATGAGAACCGTTTTTAATTATTACATTCAATCCAATCAGGTATGTTTCCGGAGAAAAGATAAACCTCTTTTCCACAACTACACCATTTTCAGATACCCAGGAAAATACGATTTCTTCCGACTGATCGTTAATGTTCACAAATTCGGCCTTGCGATCTACATTAAAAACAGCATGTTTCAGGCCTGGGAGGCTATTGCCTGCAAGCCCTAACAGAACCGTTCCCTTATCATGAATTTCCGGAGGTATCATTTGATATAAAGGTGAATCATCACCGCCGTTTTCCTTGTAATCTTTCAGAATAAAGTCGTTAAACACCGCCCCTTTTTCTGAAATTCTAACCGAATATAAAGGCGTAGTTACAGTAATTGTTCTGGCTGCTTTTACCGGTTTCAACAGGTTGTCCTTGCCAAATATCAGATCGGGCATCACCTTCTTATCGATAATATCCTTCTCAAGATATTTATTAAACGGTTCCTCTTTTGTCATCTGTTCAGCCTGTCGGCTTTCGCTGGGGGGCTGAATAGCTTCCCTGTCAATAAAGAACATTTCCCACAAAACAAAAACAAGAAAACAAAGAACAATAACTATAGCTAAACGAGGAAAATCCATAATATACTCCTAAGTTTTATACTTGGTAAAAGTATTGTTGTTTTTCAAAGGTCTCACATTGGAACCGGCTGAAACAGGTTGGTTGTATTGGCAGAATCTTTGAGTGGCCGATCAGGTGATACAATAAATTACTCGTGTATTGAATGAGTCTAACAGCACAGGCCTACCGAGCCCGTTATGATATTTATATTCACAGCTATCCGGTTAAGGGACATGATCGACTCCGCCCGGATTAAACGGGTGGCATCGCAGAATTCTTTTTAAAGCAAGGAACGATCCCTTTAGCGGTCCATAACGTAAAACAGCCTGATAGGCATACTCAGAACAGGTTGGATAAAAACGACACGACGGGCTCAAAACAGGAGACAAAATATACTGATATGCCCTTATAGTAAACAGGGCAAGCATCTGAAACATTTTATTAATGATAAAGAGTCCTTGTGATTTTGTCAAAAATGTTTTGCAGGAACAAAAAAGCCTGTGCCGATGACAGGTTGACAGCCTCTTTCTTTGCTATGATATTTATATCCCAACTCCCTGTATTTTTGTACCTGTTGAGTCGAAAATATTCACGGGTAAAGCGTTTAATCCTGTTGCGAACCACTGCATTTCCAACCTTTCTCGAAACGGTAATACCAAAGCGCGTTCTTTCAGTTTTACATGGAGCAAAAATTACAATAAAGTGTTTGTTTTGCTGTTGCCTTCCTTTTGCCGTCAACCTCAGAAAATCGTGACGTTTTAACAGCCTGTCCGCCTTGGTAAAAAAAAAGCTCACGAGATATCTACCTTTTACAACCAACCGATTTTATTATGTATTATACTTAAACGCTCAAACGATTTCTGCCTTTAGCTCTACGCCTGTTAATAATTCTTCTACCCTGTTTTGTTGACATCCTTTTCAAAAAACCGTGCGTTCTGGCACGCTTTATCCTGCTTGGCTGATAGGTTCTTTTCATATTACATATCCCCTAAATTATATGTTTATAGCCCTGAGACCTCTGATGTTTCTATAAAATATTGACTGCTTCGCAAAAAGTGGTTTTTGGACTTTTTACAAAACTGTCAATTTTAAACTAATAAAATAATCACAGGTTAATTATAAAGTCAAGCTCCAAAACCAAGAAGTTAAAGCTCCCCGCAGTCCCGCATAAGCAGGGTTTTTGTTGTTCATTGCTTTATTGTTGTTGCCTGTTTTATTGTCTCTTCGGAAAGGTTAAAAATCCCTTTTATAATCTCAAAAGGCCTTGCCGTTCTCCCGGGCTCCGACCTGAGCTTTATAATCATTCTGTAAGGATCGGTTAAATTAATCTTTAAAACCAAGTCCTTAAAATCTATCTTTTTTAGCTTGCCTTTTCGATTAACACGGGTTTGTACAAAATCGGAACTTTTTATAAAATCGTCTAATTTTTGCTTATCGAAACAACCCTCTTTTAGTTCCACCAGATATGTGGCCGATTTTTGCTGTTTAACAGCCGGCTTTGAGGGAGATATTTGACAGTCTTTCACTAAAAGACCTTCCGGAAGATGGTTGTTTAAACCGGTTGTCACGACGTCTGGTTTAACGCTGCCGCATACTACCAGATGTAATGTTTCATTCAGGCTTTCCATTCCTATGGGAAGAGGATCATCAAAAGACACCTTAGGCATGGGATGAAAACCTTCTGTAAACTTCACCGATATGCCTGCCCGCCTCAGGGCGCGTAAAAAGATATTTACAAGTTCCAGGTGCCCAAAATATTTTGCCTGACCCTGTTTTGAATAGGACATCCTGACCTTTGTATAAAACGCGGCTTTTTTATCTGACGCGCCTCCTTTGTTGTATAAAAACTCATTGACAATATCCTGGCCTGGTTCTTCCTTGCCGGATTCAAACAGCTTTGGCTCAATGGTTTCAAAGTCGCATACCCCGCAGGTGTTGCAATCACCCCTGCGACAGTCCGGCGTATGTTCGCCGCGCTTTGCCTTTTCCCATTCAAGCTTCAAAAATTCTTTTGTTACCCCAATGTCAATGTGATCCCATGGCAACCGGTTTGCAACATCCCTTGAGCAGGTTGTATAACGATCTACATCCAGCCCCTGATCAAAAAAGGCCTTTTCCCATAATCCATACTGAAACCTGTCGCCCCAGCCGTCGAACTTACACCCTTTTTTGTATGCATCCACCAGCAAACCGCCAAGCCGCCTGTCTCCCCGTGCAAAAAGACCCTCGAGCATACTAACTTCAGGATTTTGCCACTTAAAATGGATTCCGGGCATCTTCAGCTTGGCCTTCAGCCACTCTATCTTTTCCCTTGATTCAGACAGAGATATTTGAGAAGCCCACTGAAAAGGGGTGTGCGGTTTTGGAATAAATGTCGCCACGCTGACATTTATTCGGCCCCTGCGCCCTGCCCGGGATTTAATCTTGCGAAGCTTCTTAACAAGTTCCACAATCGCCGGAAGATCTTCATCGGTTTCTGATGGAAGCCCTATCATAAAATATAGTTTTATCACCATCCAGCCAAGATTAAATACATCCTGTACCGTATCAAAGATCTCCTTTTCTGTAATATTCTTGTTGATAACATCCCGCAATCTCTGGCTGCCGGCTTCAGGAGCAATGGTAAATCCTGTTTTTCTGACCCTTTTTATGAGATTAATCAGTTCGGGAGTCAATGTGCCGGCGCGTAGCGAAGGTAAAGAAACAGCAATATGTCCTGGTTCACATCGAGCCATGAGCTGATTCATCAGGGAGATAATAGAACTATAATCCGCGGTACTCAACGACAACAACGAGAGGTCTTCATAACCTGTAGCAGCACATGAAGTATCAAACAGATTAAGCAATTTCTTTACCGACCGTTCACGCACGGGTCGATATATCATCCCTGCCTGACAAAATCGGCATCCCCTGGTGCATCCCCTTGCAATCTCAAGACGAAGACGATCATGTACAGGCTTGCCGAACGGGATTATCGGAGCATCAGGGAAGGGAGATGTGTCAAGATCCGCTATTATTTCTCTTGCAATAACCTTATAATCTGAAAATCCGGGTTGCGGGATCTGGGGCACATAAACCCCTTTAATTAACGATAATTGTTGTAAAAGAACCTCCTTGTCTTCACCTTTATCCTCTTTCCGGGCAAGCCAGGCTCTGGATATATCGACTATCACGTTTTCGCCGTCTCCAACCACCATAGCGTCAAAAAAATCGGCGACAGGCTCGGGATTGCACGTACAGGGACCACCTGCTATGATAAGCGGAAACGAACCATCCCTTTCTGAAGAAAAAAACGGGATACCTGCGAGATCGAGCATTGTAAGAACATTTGTATAGTTTAGTTCATAAAGCAGGCTGAAGCCGATAATATCAAAGCTTTTAAGCGGACTATGTGATTCCATGGACACAAGGGGCATATGTGACGATCTCAAATAGGACTCCATATCAAGGTCTGGAGCATAAACCCTTTCAGCAGCTATCTCTTTATTTTGATTGAGGATATGATAAAGTATCTGAAGCCCGAAATGTGATGTGCCTATTTCATATAGATCAGGAAACGCAAGGGCAACCCTTAGCCTGACCTTGTCCGGATCTTTTTTTATGGTGTTTATCTCCGTGCCCAGATATCGGCTCGGCCGTTCTACCAGAGGCAGGATATCTTGAAAGTTTTTAATATTCATGATAATATATTAATAATTAAGTAATGTTTTTTACCACGAAGTTCACGAAGAATAAAAAAACACAAAAGCAAGAGTCTCAGTTATGATACACATATATAAAAAATTTATCCATTTAATTATAGCCTTTATTGCCATACTAACCATTTCGTTTCCATGCCATACCGCTGGATATGAACGGGAAAATCCTGTTGTCAGGGCTGTGCGCAAGGTCAGCCCCGCTGTTGTAAACATAAATTCTGAATACGAGGTTCGCAGACGCGTTAATCCTTTCTCCGGATTCAGCAGGGATCCCTTGTTTGATTCCTTTTTCAAAGACTTTTTTGACCCCGGTTTTGAACAGCGCTACAAAAGAACCAGCCTGGGCTCGGGCGTTATTATCGATGGAAAGCGAGGCCTTGTTCTCACAAATGCGCATGTGCTTGCAAAAAGCGCAACCATAACGGTTATTCTAAATGATGAACGTAAATTTGATGCGCAGATTATAGGCGCCGATCCTGATTCCGATCTGGCAGTGCTGCGAATATCGTCAAAAAATTCTCTGCCGGCTATAGAGATGGGCGACTCCGATGACCTTATGATAGGGGAAACAGTTATAACTATAGGCAACCCGTTCGGATTTTCAAACACAGTAACAACGGGGGTTATAAGCGCCATAAACCGAAGCATCAGGACGGATAACGCTGTTTATCATGATTTTATACAGTTAGATGCCTCCATTAATCCCGGTAACAGCGGAGGGGCGCTTCTGAACATAAACGGCGAACTTATCGGCATTAATACCGCAATTTATGCAAAAGCCCAGGGAATAGGCTTTGCTATCCCTATCAACAAAGCAAAAAGGATTGTATCAGACCTTATTCAATACGGAGAGGTTGTTCAAATATGGCTTGGAATAACCGTGCAGAATCTTGATAAAAGGCTTGCCCAATACCTGAAAGCTCCTGAACACAAAGGCGTGGTTGTCAAAGAGGTCTCAAGGGGAGGACCCGGCCATAAATCAGGCATCCGGGACGGTGATATTATCCTGTCTGTCGGCTCCAGGAGCACCCCTTCGATTGAGCATTACCATACAGCCATGAAAAATTATGCCAAAGGGGATACCATCAAAATAAAGCTCTGGCGAAACAACAAAGAATTTATTGTTTCAACAAAAGCGGCCATGTTCCCTGAAGATTTGGCACGGGAACTTGCCTTCAAGCTTCTTGGGATAAAGGTTAAAAACCTGTCTTTAACAAAACGTTTTCAATATAAAAGCTCCGCAAAAACAGGTGTGGTGATTTCAGAGATTAATCGTCAATCCTATCTGGCGCGCATCGGGGTAAAACCTGGTGATATAATACGGCAAATTGATGAAATGGCTATAAGCAGCGTAAAGGACTTTGAAAAAACAGTCGTAAAATACCGTCATAAAAAATCGGTAGTGATTTTATTGCAACGCGGCGATCAAAGCTATTATATAACCGTAAAATTATAAAAATAAATATTCACCACGAAGTTCATGAAGAATATAAAAAATAATCATTCAGCCACAGATTCACACAGATGAACGCAGATAGGTTTTCACCACAGAACCTTATTGTTGCCCCTTCTTTCTTACTTCATACGGCAGGATTTTTTCAACGGCCATCTCTGCAATCCTGCTGTATGCTTCAAAGAACTCAGGCACTAAATATAATCTGCCTGCTGAAAAATAGTTCGCAAACCGAAATGATGGGTTTTTTTGAAACCTTTGCCCTGATAACAGCCTTTTCACCTGAAAGGTAGAAGGGTTTGTTAACAGATGCCTCTAAAAAGAAGCTGGGGTCACTTTTCTTTTCAGGAATCATAACCGTAGCTGTAATTTCAACACGATAAACCGGAATGAGGGCGGTTTTATCATTTTCGCTAAAAGTCCCAAGAGGCAGCCATTTGACCTTCTCATCAACTATAAAACCACTGGTGAAGGTTTTTATGAAAACAGCAACCAGAACACTGTCTTTTACCAGCGTTGAACCCAGAACATTTGTGCCCACCGCTTTTCCCACGGCATCCGCCCTTGCCCTCTGAAGAGCTATAAGCTGGCCCTGCTCGGCAGTTATGCCCACCACAGCAGCCTCGCCTTTGCCGATGACACCTTTTACCGTCCCCGCATAAAGAGATGTCGGCAAAATAAGGCTGGCTGCCATCAAGATTATAATGCCAGCTATATTAAGATTCCATTTCTGTTTCATTTTATATGATAAATCCTCCGTGTTCTCTGTGCGCTCAGTGGTAAAAATCCATCACAAAACCAGAAATCTCCTCAAAGCTGCTGTTATTTCCTCCTGATAGGCGTTTTCAAGCATACCGATTCGAAAATCCAAAAAGCTCTTTTCAATGGTATAAATCAACTGGCAAAACGCTATGGATTCCTTTTTAAGGCGATTAGCTCCGGACGGACTTATCCATACATCGGTTGGATATTTCTTTCTCTGTTTCCGATCCTGCAAAGGAATCACAGTAACAAAAGGATATGCGGCTATTCGATTTACCGCATCAGGAGAAACGATAATATATGGCCTGTTGACCTTTGAGCTGTCTGCAGGTTGAGGAGGTTCGCTCGAACCATGTGAAGCTTGTTGCCGGATATTCCATATCTCAAAACGGTTCATAGGTCTTGTAATTTAATCTCCCTTTTCCCGATTTGAACAAAATCACGATCATTAGAATAGTCTTTGGCCATTTCTCTTAACTCCATGTCCTGAAATTGCTGCTTAAGCAGTTCGATTCCGTATCTCACAACCTCGCTCTTGTTTCTAAATGACTTTTTCCTGACCACAGAATCAATGAATTCGTTTTGCTCTGAACTCAAAGAAAATTGTTTCTTTACATAAGGCATAATTTTCCTCCCATGATAAACTCTTGCAAAACACATATCGAATGTCTTGCTAATTAGCATGCCATATGGTAAGCCAAAAAGCAAGTTGTTTTTTCCACAAAAAAGAACTATCACAAAAGCACGAAAGCACGAAAGATTGAAAACACAAAAAAATTACAACCGGCTCGGCTGTGGCTGTTACAGATTCGCTAATGGACTAAACGATGCCATGGATTTGAGCGAAGAATTTTTGAAGTATCTGACAGGCTATATATAATGGATGCATGCGGGGATGATCTGGAACTTTTTGCAAATGTCTCGCTACGAGCTGTGGTTTTGTTTAAAAATTTTTCTGTGATCTCTGTGTGCTCCGTGGTGAAAACAAGATTTATTCTTTCATACATCTTAACTTTGCAAGATCTTCCGCATAGCCGTAAAGATGAAGCCCCTTGCTTTCAACTATCATTTCCCCGTCTTCAACACCAATTTCCCCTGCCATATACTCTTTTAGATTCTGTATGCCGGCCAGGTTTGCAGGCAGACCGCCCCAAAGATCCCATGAACGAAAATATATCATAAAATTCAAGGCTCCGTTCTGTATCCGTGTATCAATGGAGCGTAAACAAGGTGGGTCCAGCAGTGTCAGGTCTGAAGGGTGCGCAACCTGGAGAACCATCTGGTTGTTACGGTATCCGTATTTTTTATATGTCTGAATTATCCACTCAATCTGATTAATATAAAGAGTCCCTTCCTTCTCAAAAACAGCTTTTCCGTCAACATCTCTAACATCTATGATCTCTGCATCGCTTTTTTTCCACCAGGCAAGCTTATTCCCGGTAATTGGAGCACCCGTCAGTCTCTCGCCATAAGTGTATGATTCACCGACCTCTTTGTCCGGGGTCATAAGGTATTCAAGGTATGATCTGTTATATCCTTGTCCTCCGTAAATATATGCTTCTTCAACAGGATTTGGTATCCCGCACGCCGGAGGAATATCCGGCAACAGGGGTTGTGTGCCGGGATGTTTCACATGACCAATAAAAAAATCGTATTCAAGACGCGTTTGTCCCGCATATGAACCACGATCAATTTTAAATCTTCTTCCATGATCAAAGATATCATGTATTGCCTGAAACCACAGATCAGGCAAATCTCTTGCTTCTACTTGATGAATATACATATTGGTTTATGTTCAGCCACAGACCCGCTTCGTTTTTCATATATCGAGTACGCTGACATTAAGAGCATTATTTTGAATAAACTCTCTTCGCGGCTCAACCTCTTCTCCCATCAGGATTGTAAAAATTTCATCCGCTTCGACCACATCCTCAATCTTTATTTGTAGCAATGTTCTTTCGTTGGGATCCATGGTAGTCTCCCATAGCTGGCCGGGATTCATTTCGCCAAGACCCTTATATCTCTGAACAGCCAGACCCTTCTTACCATCTTCTATTAAAAAGGATAAAAGCTCTTTTTTATCCTTTTTAATAACATCAGCACCTGTTTTGTCATTATTAAAGACCAAAAACGGTGGGTAATTAAATTTTAATATATTTTTTCCTATAACAAGACATCTCTGATAATCCGACGAACACACAAAACCTCTGCCGATTTTAACCGGTTTTATTTCCCTGTCTGATATGGCTGTTGCCAAAACATCCTGATGCATACTGTCTTTAAGGCTAACCATAATTTCATAGATATCTCTTTCTTGATTCCAGATCGGCCCACCAACACTGTAACCATCTTTTAACAACTGGTCGTTGAGATATATCATTTGCTGTTTGTCTTTTAAAAATTTTACGTTTTCAACCCCTTGTTTTATCAATAACTCAACAAAATCCTGTTTTATACCACGAGACTCAAGTTTTGACATGTTTTCAAAATATTCTGCAAGATCGCATAAAAAAAGATAAAGATTATGTTCGGACAGTATTTTTTCATCCTTTGCGATTTTTACACTTTTATTATTACATGCCTGTTTTAAAATATAATCATTAAATTCGGTCTCATTCTTAATATAAACCGCTTTTTTTCCTTTATTTAACTTAAACAACGGGGGCTGAGCAATATACAAATATCCTTTCTCGATTATATTTGGCATCTGTCGATAAAAGAGTGTCAATAAAAGCGTTCTTATGTGAGAACCGTCAACATCGGCATCAGTCATAATAATTATCTTATGATATCTAATGTTTTCGATGTTATATTCTTCTTTCCCGGCTCCTGTGCCAAGCACGGTGATTATATTTCTAATTTCCTCGCTGCGCAAAATTTTATCAAAACGGGATTTTTCAACATTTAATATTTTCCCCTTTAACGGCAAAATAGCCTGGAACTTTCTATCTCTACCCTGTTTTGCGCTGCCACCGGCGGAATCACCCTCTACAATAAAGAGTTCTCTTTCTGAAGGCTCTGAAAATTGGCACTCAGCCAACTTGCCGGGAAGTGTGGAATCAAGTAATGATCCCTGTTTCCTTGCCAGATCCCTTGCCCGTTTTGCGGCATCTCTTGCTCTTGCAGCATCAACCGCTTTTTCTACAATCTTTTTAGCAACAGAAGGATTCTCTTCTAAAAACATACTTAACTTTTCATTAACAAGAGATTCAACAAGCCCCTTTACTTCACTGTTGCCTAATTTGGTTTTTGTCTGTCCTTCAAATTGAGGGTTCTTTATTCTGATGCTTATTATTGCGGTTAATCCTTCCCGAACATCATCACCGCTAATTTTTGCATGAAGGTTTTTAGGCAGGTTTGCTGTGGATGTATACTGATTTAGTGTGCGCGTAAGGGCGGCCTTAAATCCGATTAAATGAAAACCACCCTCTGCCGTATTAATATTATTTGCAAAGGAAAATATCTTTTCTTTAAAAGTATCATTATATTGTATTACTATTTCAATTTGAACATCATTTTTTTCTCCTTCAATAAATATAGGCTTGTGAAGGGATGTGTGTCTCCTGTTAAGATATTCAACAAAGGATACTATTCCTCCTTTGTAAAAAAAACTTTTTTTTGTGTCGGAACGTTCATCTTCAATAGTTATATTTAAGCCTTTATTTAAAAAGGCAAGCTCTCTGAGTCTTCTGTTAAGTATTTCATAGCTGAAATTATTTGTATTAAAAATATCCAGATCAGGAGAAAAATGAATTTTAGTGCCCTTCTTGTCTGTTTTTCCTATTATACTTAACTCACTATTCTTTATCCCTTTTTTATAGGTTTGATGATAAATTTTGTTGTCTATATATGTTTCTACTTCAAAATCTGCTGAAAGAGCATTTACGACCGATACTCCAACACCATGCAGCCCGCCGGATACCTTATAAGAATCGTGATCGAATTTTCCTCCTGCATGAAGCTTTGTTAATACAACCTCAACAGCCGGCACTCCTTCTGTTTTGTGAATACCAACGGGAATGCCCCTGCCGTTATCTTCAACGCTGATACTGTTATCGGTGTGGATGGTAACCTTAATCAAATCACAATATCCGGCCATAGCCTCATCAATACTGTTATCAACAACCTCATAAACAAGATGATGAAGCCCTTCAACATCCACATTCCCAACATACATTGAAGGCCTCAATCTCACAGCTTCAAGGCCTTCAAGTACATCTATACTGCTTGCATCATAAACGTTTTCCATTAAATTCTCATCGGCATAATAACACTTAAAAATTGTTTATCCTCTTTTCCCTCAATAAAACATGGCTTCTGTTCATCAATTATATTTAAAACAATATCGTTGTCATCAATTATATTTAATGTGTCTATAAAGAATTTTGGATTAAATGCCGTCTCAATTTTATCTCCTTTATAATCTATATCCATATCCTCTTTTGATTCACCTAAATCAGGATTAGTGGCGGTAATTATTAGTTTACCTTTCTGAAAATTAAACACCGCTCCTTTATAATTATCAGAATATAATATAGACATTCTTTTCAACATGTTTAGAAACATTTTTCTATCAACAGTAATTATACTTGCATCTCCTTTATCGATAATTTCACTATATTTTGGAAATTCACCTTCAAGAAGTCTTATTATAATGGTTTCCGTATCTTTTTTAACAATAAAATGGTTGTCTTTATTTCCTATCTGCACATCGCCTTTTGGATCAAGAAACCTATTTACTTCGGTTAGACCCTTTTTGGGAATAATAATACCTGGTTCTAATGGTATGTCAAATTTGTCTGCGGCGGACTCGATAATATAATCAACCAGCGAAAGCCTGCTTCCATCCGTGGAAACCATCCTGATTGTATTTTGATTATTATTTTTTAGTTTTTCAAAATATATTCCATTAATATGGACTCTTCTGTCATCTGTAGCAACACTTATAATAAGGGTTTTATCTATCATTTTTTTAAGAGCCGCTGATTTGATTTTAAAAAAAGAGATATCCTCTATTAACGGAATTTCAGGAAAATCGTCAGGATTCATTCCAACTATATGATAATTAACCTTATTATTACTGATTTCCACCCAATGATTTTCTATTTCATTAATATTTATTTCATTGGATGGAAATTCTTTTACTATCTCATATAGTTTTCTTGCATTAATAGCTATTATTCCCTGTGAGCCCACTTTTGCAGGGTATAATCCCACAAAACCTGTTTCAAGATCAGTGGCCGCAATTTTTATACCCGAATCTGTTGTTTGTATTAAAACTGTTTCGGTAATAGCCAGGCTGCTTTTACGTCCGGTTAAACCTTGAATATTCGATAACACATCTAATATATCCGTCTTATTAATTATAAATTTCATATTCTTATTCCTATATTAAGTTATAAAAGATTATTTTTAATATATATTCATAACTATAATAACTTTTTAACCTACCTGTTTTATTAAATAAAAAAATAAAACAGTATGATAAAAAGATATCGATTATTATGTTTAAAAAATTAATATTATAAACATATAAAAAAATATTGTTTATAAATAATTAATTATTGATAAAATATCAACACAAAAAAGATAATAATACTTAGGGTGATAAAAAGGTATAAAAAAAGGAAGGTGGTAGCGGGGATAGGATTTGAACCTATGACCTTCGGGTTATGAGCCCGACGAGCTGCCAGACTGCTCCACCCCGCGTCCG